>JAMONC010000085.1 GCA_027066725.1 Desulfobacterales bacterium | reverse complement strand
CTAAAGTAAAACTACCGCCAACCTTAGAACCTCCTAATAAATCTAAGTTTGTAGTGGCTAAAGTAGAATCAGATTTCAGAGTCATATCAGAATTTACATTCATATCAGCGCCTAAAGTTATATCCGCACCAACATATGAACCTTGAGCAACTGTACTACCCGATGCAATAGTTGAACCACCAAGAGCTATCATATCTGCCTGTAAGGTTACGTCTGCATTTAAAGTTGCATCTGCATTTAAAACTGTACCTGCCTTAATGGTCCCCTGGGCAGTCTGAATATCTGTGGTAACAAGTGTACCTGCCTTTAAAACCGTACCAGATTTTAATACTGTACCCGCCTTTAAAAGGCTTTGAGTATTTGTAGTAGTATTACCACTTATAGTAGCACTACCTCCAACTACTGTATCTGCAGCAATTTTAGAGCCAGTGCCTACAACACTTCCTGCTTTAATAAGACTATCTTCTGTTGTTGTAATATTACCTGTAATATCTGTACCTTTAAGTTCGAAGCCCAATGTCGTACCTGCAGCAAAAGAAGACCCACTACCTACAACACTTCCTGCAGTCATCACCATGTCTGCATCTGTAGTAACATCTCCTTTAATATCTACTTTACCAGTAATAGCAAGTGCCGCTCCACCAGCTTTATCAGTTACTTGGATCTCATTTGCAGTTGTCTGGTAAAGCTTTATGTAACCAAAAGTAGACATATCACTACCAGCTAATACTCCACCAGTATCTCCTGTAACTTGAATTGCCCTTCCATCTGTAGAAGAAAGTATTAAGTGACCAGATGAGTCTACACTTGCTATAACGCCTGTCTCAGCAGTCTTAGCATTAATAGCCTTAACTAAAGAACCATCAGCATCATTTGCCTGAACGGTTATTGCACCAATGTTTACACCATTTATAGAAAAGTCTGATCCTGTAGTACCTGCTGCAATTGGATTTACACTTTTACTTTGTACTATTGCCTGGGCAGTAACACCCGTCTTATCGGAAACAGCATTGATAGCATCTGCTAAAGCCCCCATACCATTTGCAGCAGAGTTATTATATTTAAGATCTACTGTATGGATATCAATATTCCTATTTTCCAAGTTAGAATAAATACTAAGTTCTACTTCACCACCTGAGGCATTTGTAAGTTCGAGATTTGCAGTAGTAACATGTCCTATCTTCGTAGATTGTGCTGCATCAATATTTAATGTAACTGTCTCACCTGTAAATGCGCCAATTTGGAACTTCTTACCCATAAAACCACCATCTAGAAGTTTCATACCGTTAAAGGTGGTATTTTGAGCGATGTCATCCAACTCTGCCATTAACTTGTCTATATCAGATTGGATTGCTTTTCTAGATTCTAGAGTCTGACCATCCTCAGCAGCCTGAACAGCCTTTGTCTTGATAGTGTTGACAATATTTATTGCCTCATTTAATGCTCCATCTGCAATCTGAATGATGTTAATACCATCATTGGCATTTCTAATAGCTTGTCCAATTCCAAGTGCTTGTGATTTTAGAATATTAGCGATTGCAAGTCCGGATGCATCATCTGCGGAAGAATTTATACGGAGTCCTGTAGAAAGTCTTTCAAGTGCTTTACTAAGGGCATTATCGGTCTTCTTAAGATTGGCATGTGCCCATAAAGCAGTAATGTTTGTATTGATTCTTAGAGACATAACTTATCCTCCTTGATAAAGTTTTTTGGCAATCCGTGCCATTTTTTTGACTATTAATCTTTATAACTTTTATCTATCATAAAATTTAATAACTTCTATAAAACTATCACCTCCTTCTTATCAAAATCTCACGTTTATAAGACCTCGCCTACTTACTTATCCCTTGTAACTTTGCTTCTTATATCGGCAGGTTGTTAATTAGAGCTTTAAAAATAGACTTTATTGTAGAAGTGATTTTAGAGATGTGTAATTATTGATTAAATTGTATAGAACTCAAAACTAAATAACTATATCTGAAACATTAAAAAACATAAAAATGTCAAAAAATAAACTAAAAATAAATAATTAATTAAATTCTTAACACTCTAAAAAATTAATTTTATCAAATACACTTAGATACCTTTTAGTTGCTATATCTTATTTATTTTTTGCTCTTTTCTATAAATAATCTCCCTAACTCTTGTACTTCTTTAAATAAATCTATAAATTTAGCCCTATCCTGGTTCTTAATTATCTGAAAGAGTTGATTAGCATGGGAAGTAAATATCTTAAGGGCGTTTTGTGCAAATGGATTTGACATCTGAATTGTCGCATAGAGTTCAGGATCTTGGAGACTAAGCCTTGAAACAATCCTTAATTGCCTTTCAAAACTAGGAGTTGCAAGGTTTAAAAGTTGATTTAAATCAATACCGTCTTCTTCAAGAGCCTTCCCTAAAGAAAGCAGTATAAAATGATTTAATGCCTGCACCCAAGCCATAGTGCGATCATGTTCTTTTGCATCAACCACATATGTAAGAGCACCCTTTGATTTTAAAATCCCCTCCCACCAAAAAAGCCACCTTCTTCCCCTTGCAGGACAAATTGCTACCCTTCTTCCTTGAATACTGTCTTCTGCTGGTCCAAAAAGAGGATGTGTACCAACCACTTCACACTGGCTATCCTGTGTATATCTAAGCATTGTATCTACTTGGACACTTTTTAAAGAACAAAGATCTGTTAAAAAAGCCTCTTGTCTCATCTTAGGTCCAAGTTCTTTTATAACAGATTCAAATGCCTCCATAGGAACTGATACAATCACTACTTCACAGTTTTTTACAATATCATCTAATTTAACCTCAGTATTAAGGTCACATATAAGCACATTAAGTCCAACATCTTCCTTTAAAAATCTCTCAAACCATTTTCCCATCCGTCCCTTACCACCAACGATACCAACAGTAGGAATTTTATCTAACATATCTCTAGTCCTTTTTAATTTCCCTTATCCCCTATCTCTTAACTGCCAATCTATTACCTGCCCAAATTGCCTTAATAAATGATCTACAATAACAAGCCTTACCATTGCTTGACATACAGGAACAATTCGAGGAATTGCAGAGGCATCGTGCCTTCCACCAACTGTGATAGTTGTAGCTCTACCTTCTATGTCTATAGTTTTTTGCTCTTTTGAAATAGATGCTATTGGTTTTACGTGTGCCCTTACTACTATATCATCTCCATTTGAGATACCAGCAAGTATCCCACCTGCATTGTTTGATAAAAATCCATCAGGCGTTATCTCATCGTTAT
>JAMONC010000084.1 GCA_027066725.1 Desulfobacterales bacterium | reverse complement strand
TTTATTGAAGATATAGCAGACTTTTTAGTTGAAGATTATACCCATGACAAAAAGGCTCCTGAGGAATGGGATTGGAAAGGGCTTTTAGATAGGCTTCAAGGTGAATATGGAATAGAGCTAGAGATTAGTGAAGATGAAAAGAAAGAAATTAGTAGAGAGGAGCTAAAAGATAAGATTATTGATGCAGCTCTTAAAGCATACGAAGAACAAGAAAAGCGCTTTGGCCAAGAAGGAATGAGAGAGGTTGAGCGCTACTTAATGCTTCAGATCCTTGATAGTCTTTGGAAAGATCACCTTCTTAACATGGATCACTTGCGCGAAGGTATTGGCCTTCGTGGTTATGGGCAACAAGATCCTCTCCAAGCCTATAGAAAAGAAGGCTATGAGATGTTTATGTCAATGGTAGATCGTTTTAAAGAACAAACAGTTAGTATGCTTTTAAGAGTACGACCTATGACAGATGAAGAGATTGCTCAACTTGAAGAGATGAGAAGACGTGAACAGCAAAAACAGCTTACTTATAGTCACGGAGAGGATCAACCAGCGAAGCCTAAAACTGTTAGAAGAAAAGGAAGAAAGATTGGAAGAAATGAGCCTTGTCCTTGTGGAAGTGGGAAAAAATATAAACACTGCTGTGGAAGAAGGAAATAAAAAACTTTAATCATTTAATAGCTATATTTTATCTGTAGAATCCATCTTGAGGCATTATTATGGGCTATATCATTTTTGGTAATGAAGCTTCCAGCAAAAAGGTATCCATAAAATGTTTGGAGGGCTATATTTTTATTAAATTTATAACGAAGGACTATATCAAATTCATCTCCTATATGATTATATTTATTATTAGTAAACTTATAACCATAATAAACCCATTTATCCTGTTTATTAGCTAAATAAAAACGATGTAAGGCAAGTCTTACACTTAAATATTTTTTGGGAAACAGATAACAATCAATCTGATTATCAATCATATTACCCCAACTCATAAGGTCTAAGCGTCCATAATGACTACCATCTGTAGAACCAAATGGGGTACTAAATGTCTTATAAACTGAATCAGATAAATTATTATCCCCACTTGCATATATACGACCCAAAAGTATCCTGGGTTTAAAGATAAGATGATAAAATGTATAGCCTAATTTGGCTGCATATCCATAAGCTCTAATATCTTTATCGTAACTATATTTAGAGATAAGCCTTCCTCGTTCTAAAGCGATTGTAAAATCATAGTAAAAACCTCTTAAGTTACTATTAAATAAGCGACAGCCAAAATAATAGGCATTTTCTCTATACCTATTGTTATAAAATAGAGAATTCTTCCATGCAAAAAATGGCTCTATTGCACTAATATAAGTAGATATATGGCTATATATCCCTATGCCTTGGTAGGCATGTTTTGAAAAAAGACTAAAGGAATCAGGATCTTTAGTACGGGTTTGTCCATACCAGATATCAAAGAAATCGTTTTTAGTAGGATGATATGAAAATCTTATAGCATCCCATAGCCAACCAATGGCATTACCCCAGGTACCAGGTCCAAAGATTCTTTTGTCACCATAGTAGATTTTCTGACGACCAAAAATAATCTTTAAAGGAATTCCAAATAGATTATCTCTTTCTAAGTAGGCATCATAAAGTTCAAAATGTTCTTCATAAGGATCCATAACATATTCATCTGAAGTGCCTTTATTTTTGATAAAGTCATTTTGGTTAAGAGACCATCCCCATACCCTTGCATCATAAAAATGAATACTATAGTGACACAAATGGCTATGTCCATGAACTCCTAATATAATTCTTTGAAGCCATATATGATCATTAGACTTTCCTATCTTTACGCCTTTTGCATTTATAGATTTATCTCCATAAGCCTTTTTGTTATAGCCATTCCAAATTTCATATCTTTCTCTAATACTAAGGTCATATTTAACAGCATAGGCATTAACTACTGCAAAAGATATATATCCAACTATACATAGGAATAATATTAATCTTTTCATCTCTTATCATCCCATATTATAAATTGACTATTAACTACTCCATAATTCGAACAATTCTCTATCTCAAACTCGATCGTAGAATGATTAATATTAAACTTTTGAGATAAGAAATGTTTAATATTTCTTTTTATTTCTTCTATCTTAGAGAGATCTTCTTCCCTAATTTTTACATGACACTCTAAAAAACTATCTCTTTCATCAAGTGCCCAAACATGTATATGATGTATATTTTCAATGCCTTTAAGTTTTGATAAGGAATAAGCTATGTCTTTTAGATTATATTTTTCAGGTACCTTTTGCATTAAGATCGGGTAGATTTCTTTGGCTAATAATAGAGCATGGTAGATGAGATATATAGATATTAAGAAACTAATTATCGTATCAATAAAATAAAAATGAGTAAAATAAATCACTATAGCAGCAATAATTACACCAAATGAAGATATTACATCTGCTATTATGTGTAAAAAGGCAGTTTTTATATTTAGATTTTTTTTAGCATCCTTAAACAAAAAAAGTGCACTTAATATATTGGCTATAAGTCCTATAATAGCAACTAAAAGCATCAATCTTACATGGATACTCTGAGGGAAAAGACTTCGTTCTATACCTTCTTTAAGGATAAATAAACTGGTAATAAATAATAAGATTAAATTTATTAATCCTGCCAATATACCAGCCCGCTTATACCCATAGCTATAGGATATATCAGGAGGACGTAAAGATAGCTTATAAGCATATGATGAGAGTAAAATAGACAAGGTATCTGTAAAATTATGCAAGGCATCTGCTAAAAGAGAAAGACTACCACTTAAAACCCCTCCTATAAGCTCAGTAAGGGTTATGACAAGATTCAAAACTACACTAATATTTAATCTTCTAACTGTATGTATATGAGCTTGATCCATAATAACCTTCTATTTTAAAATTTTTAGTTTAGAGAATTATAATTATATTTAAAAATGTCAATATATTAATATAAAGAAATTATGTGTAACAATAAAAAATAAGCAAAATTATTTCATCTAAAAGAAATAACGGTAAATTTATCTATCATATAAAAGGCATAATACCAAAAAGGAATTTGAATTATTAAAGATAGTATCCAACCATAGTTGTAAATTTTTTTAGCCCAACTAAGGTTTGGACTAGATTCTTTTCTTTCCCAGTCAATAGCAAGCCCAATAAGCCTTAAAAATTCATACATACAATAACATTCAAGTGCAAATGGAGGAAATCCCAAAAAACCTGCTAC
>JAMONC010000083.1 GCA_027066725.1 Desulfobacterales bacterium | reverse complement strand
TAATTATCCTATTAACATTATCCCCCTAATCATTGCTTTTGTGTATGACACTTAAAGCAACCGCACTGATCAGCAGTATAGGTACCACCTGCTATACAATAACTATCGTAATCCCAACGAAGGAGATCTGGGTATGGAGTACCGTGAGCTCTATGACAAGAAATACATGTTACAATTCCTTGGTTGCTAGCAAAACTTACAGTAGAAAGAATAGATGTTGCATCTTCACTTGCAACAGGAGCTATAACTTGATAGGTATGACTATCGTTAGTTGGAGAGCCACCACCATAGTATGCATATTCACCTTTATTCTGCATCTCGTAGTCAGTTGGGTGTCTTAACCAAGGAGAACCACCACCTGTATCTGCATGAAATTCTCCATGACATTCAGCACATAAATAACTTATAGTATGAGGATCTTTAGTGGATAAATTATAATCATTAGCTCCTTGATACTGGTTATGATCGGTGGAATCAGGATGATACTCCCACTTATGTCCAGATATATTACATTCACTTCCTGTAATTCCAAATAGGAATCTGAAACTATTAGCTACTGTAGTTCCATTTATACTACCATCATCTCCGTGGTGAGCACCTCTAATAGCTGCAAAATCGTCTAAATCTTCTCCATTAGGACCAACATGCTTACCATGACAACCCCATGTGCCTGCACAGGTAAGCTGTTTTGTCCAACCATGACCATTTGTAACTTCTCCGGCAAGCTGTGCATAAGTACTAGATTCAATTGTAGCACACCATCCTGGAGGAGTAAGCCCTAAATTAGTATCCTGAGCAGCAAGTCCTGCAACATTATGTCCACATGTAGGATTATTGGCGCCGTTTGTTGCTACCCAATAAAAACTACCACCTGCTAATGTGTCAGTGTCAGATTCTGTTCCTGTTAGATCATAAGTAGGTTCATTTACAGACATAACATAAGGAATAATATTAGTACCATTATTGTCATGACTGGCATCTGCTGTATGACACCCTATACAGTCTGCCCTTGTTAGTGCTCTATGAGTACTTCCGTCACTTGTCATTGCTTGGCCATTTTGGCTATTGTGCATTGTATGACACAATGCACACTGGCCAGTTACCTTGGCTTGCACTGATGTAGGCAAACCAAGTGCAACCATCCATAGTAACCCCCCCATCACACACATCCAAAATTTAAAATTTAATTTAGAGCGCATAAGGTCCTCCCTTCACTATTTAGTTAAAGTTGAAAGTAACTATATCTTTCAACCCTTGTCCTCACTTCTCCCCCTGCTTAACTTAAACATTAAAGTTAAATATTAAAGTCTTTTCCTTAAATTATACTACTCAATTAGAAAGTAGAGCTACAAAATTAAATTGTCAAGATAATTTTTTTACAATTTATCATGAAATACTTGACCTCCTTTCTATCATCTATCTATTATATATAACGACTCTTGTTAAGAAGATTATAAATTTAAGTTTCTTACTCAAAAATTCAAAAATGATTTCAAATAATTTTAAGGAGTTACTAATATTATGAAAGATAAAATAATCAAAAAGATTACAGACAATAAAAAGACTAGAATTATGATAATTGCTATATATTTAATTATTTTTTTTATACCTAATGCTTATTCTCAACAAAGAACAAGTTTAGGCGATCCAGTTATCCCAATTGCAATGTTAACAAAAGACGATCAGGGACAACCACTAAAATTCCCATCTTCAGTCTTTTGTGATCAGAAAACAGGGGAGATATATGTAGTTAGTTCAGGCTCTAGTAAAGTTGTAATATATAGTCCTGACTACTTTCCTGAGATTTCAATTGGGGAAGGAAGAGGTATAGATGCACCACGAGGAGTATATGTAGATAAAAAAGGTAACATATATATTACACAAGGGCCTTCTTCTACCCATCCTTCAGAAATTACAATATTAAATGCGGCTCTTTTCCCTGTTAAAAATATAACGTTTAAAGGCTTTAAGGGAGCTAAAAGCTTTATACCTGTAAATCTTATAGAAGGGAAATATGGGAATCTGTATGTAACTGGCTTAGGAACTTATGGAGTTATAGTTTTAAACAAAAATGGAAAATTTTTAAAAAGGATCGTTCCTGGTAAAAACTTATACTTAAAACATTCTAAAATACCTCATATAATTATAACTAATATAGCAAAAGACAAAAATGGAAATCTATTTATGTTAAGCGAATCTACTAGTAAGATATATGTATATAATGCTGAAGGTGACTTCTTATTTTCCTTTGGGCAAAAGGGAGGAACCTTAGGTAAAACTTCTCACCCTAGAGGAATAGCAATAGATAATGATAAAAAGCTTATATATGTCGTAGACTATATGAGACACACAGTTTTGGCATATAATTTTAGAGGAGAATTTATGTTTGAATTTGGTGGAAAGGGATGGGGACCAGGCTGGTTCAATTATCCAACAAGTGTAACTGTTGATAAAAATGGTTATGTAATTGTAGCAGATTTATTTAATCAGAGAGTACAAGTACTAAAAATTGGAAAACCAAAAGATTTATTACAATTTAAATAAAAATACTTGCTTATAAAAAAAGTTGATTTAAACTAGCTCGGCATGAGCTATTGTTTTGGTCCGGTAAGATCAAGAAGATTAGGATTATCTCTAGGTGTAGATGTACTACCTAGGAAGACTTGTAATCTAAATTGTATTTATTGCGAACTTGGTCCTACTTTAAAATATACTACTGAAATTTTAGAGTATATTCCCATAGAAAATATATGGAATGAACTTAAAGCTACATTAACATCTTCTAAAAAAATTTTTGATTACCTAACATTTACTGCCTCAGGAGAACCAACGCTTTATAGTAAATTAGGAGAATTAATAATTAAAGCAAAAGAGATATCTCCTAAGCCTATCACAGTCTTAACTAATGCTACTACTGTTATGATCCCCGAAGTTAGAAAAGCTTTATGTGAAGCAAATATATTACTGCCTTCGTTAGATGCCGCTACACAAAGCACATTCTTAAAAATTAACCAACCTGCACCTGAGATAAAAATTAAAGATATTATAAAAGGATTATGCCAATTAAGAAAGGAATTTAAAGGACAGATTTGGTTAGAAGTATTACTAGTTAGACATATAAATGATACAGATAAAGAACTATTAGAATTAAAAAAGGCTATAGAAAAAATTGAACCTGATAAAGTACAGTTGAATACTGTTGCTCGCCCTCCTGCTTATGATTCTGCAAAAGCACTAAGTCAAAATAAATTAAATGATATAGCAAAATT
>JAMONC010000082.1 GCA_027066725.1 Desulfobacterales bacterium | reverse complement strand
CTTTTCATCCTCTCCCCCCTTAGTTAGCCCTTATCCCCTCTAAAAATATCTTTACAAAGGTATTAAGGGCCAAGTTTAATTCCTCATCTGGTACAGATCTATTTAAGAATATCTCATTAGTCTGAAAATAAGAAAATATCATGCCCATAAACGCCTTTACTACAATATTCATATCTAAGGTCTTTAAGGGATAAGAGCCTTGCTTTTCTAAAAGTATATTAATAAGAAGTTTATCTATATCTCTTATGAACTTATCGTATATATTAGAAAGTGTATCAGGATACTTATTGATCTCAAAAAATAATATCCTTATAAACCTCTTTTTCTTTAAAAGGGTATCATACATCCTTTTTCCTACAAAAATTAAAATCTCCTCTAAATCATATTTATCTATCTCAATAGATAGCTTTTTTAGATCAGAAAGTATTGAATAATTTCTAATTACAGCTTCAAATATTCCATCTTTTGTACCAAAGTGTCTAAAAAGTGTAATTTCAGATACACCTGCTTTATTTGCAATCTCTTTGGTACTAGTGGCAACATAACCCTTTTTTGAAAAACAGTCATATGCTGCTTCAATAATCTTTTCTTTTGTTGATTTAGAATTACACATATAAATCCTTTTATTATGTTAGTTAGTGCTAACATACATAAAAATTAAATATTAGGCAATTGGTTTATTACATATTAAGTTTTTTTAATTATAAATGATCAAAAATTAGGCGAGTATTTTTTATCTTGTTCTAAAATCATCTTTCTCCAAAGCCCTCTAGCCTTTCTTTGGGTCTCTAAGACAAGCCTTTTTATCTTAGGATCTGTTGGGACATGATTATTAAGAACAATTAATTTATTTTTAAAGGTTACTAGCTTCTTTCTATTGTTAAAACAAAGTCTTATTACACTAAGTTGTCTTCCAGCCCTACCTGTTTGTACTATAAGACAATTATGTTCTTTAAGAACATCTTCACAAGTATTTGGAAAATGCCCTATTATTGCCAAATCTATACCCTTTATTTTTGAAATAAGACTTTGAGTCTTTCTTAATCCCATATGGGATAAGAGTATAATAAAGTCTGTACGGGCTTTAATCTTTTTTATTGTAGCTTTTAAACTCGTTAAAGGATCATAACAAATAATAGATGGAAAAGATTTTTTTATTAATTCATCTCTTAATAGATTAGGGTCTATAACTGATAAAACAGCAATCTTTATCCCTTCCTTTTTTAAAATTACGTAGGGAACAATGTTTTTTAACCCTTTAAGCCTTCTTACACTTAGATTTGTAAGAACTATTTTAAAATGCGCCTGTTTTAATACATCTTTTAAGCACTTACCTACTCTAAAATCTTCATCTCCTAGGCATATAGCATTATAGCCCATATAATTCATAGCCTTTACTATGGTATTTGCAAAAAGCTTGGTCTTAAAACCTTGATACGTAAAGATATCCCCAGCACTTACAATAATCACAGGAAGCCCTTTACTTTTAAGCTTATCTATTACCCCTGCCCTATGTGCTAAACCTCCAGTAGGAATCCTACAACCACATGGAGATATCTCCCCATAATCTGATGAGCTATATACGATTAAGATACATTTATTATGGGCAAAAGCTGATGAAGAAAAAATAAGTAAAAATAAAATAATAAAAAGCCCCCTTATCCCTTTCATATAACCACTCCTTTTTTACTTTTTTACCTTAAAAACATATAAAGTTATGTTATAAATTATAACCTATGAGATACTATTGCCCTAGGTGCTGGAAAGATTTTTCTAAAGATCACGATATCTGTCCCCATTGCGGATTAAATATCAAAGATTTTTGGGCAAAAAAAGATAGAGTAGAAAAATTAATAATTGCTCTTAATCATCCTGAAGGATCTACTAGATTAAGAGCTGCATGGTTACTTGGTAAAGAAAAAGATAAACGCGCCCTTCCTTATCTTATAGAGGCTTGCAATAGAGAAGATGATCTTTATTTAATACGTGAATGTATAAAGGCTATAGGATCAATAGGGGGAGATGAAGCAAAAAAATTTCTCCTTAAAATGCGTGATCACCCTGCCTCTATGATCAAAGATGAAGTTGAAATTGCTCTTTCTAATTTAAGAGATTAATTATTCAGGTAAAAATCCATACTTTTTGTAAATCTTCTTTGCAGTATCTGATCTTATAAATTCTAAAAATTTTTGTGCATTTTCAGAATTCTTACTGTTTTTTAAAGGAGCTATAAAATAATTTACTACATCCCTTTGATCTAACTCTTCCCCAGGTTCAATCCCTACTAAATCTAATCCTTTTCTCTCTGCTTCTAAAACCTCTGTAGCCCACACAGGGCCTACATCACAAGTACCCTTAAGTAATCTTAAAGGAGTTTCTCTATGATGAACTATTGTAAATATTGTAGTTGCCTCAGCCCGCTTTTCTTCCATAATTCTATTTACAAGCTCATCTCCCCCTGCTTGCCGATACATTCTAATTATATAATTAGCAATATCTTCATATTGGGGATTTGGCTGAGATATCCTAACATCGTCTCTTGCTAGGTCCTCAACCTTTTCTATCTTTTTAGGATTGTCTTTATGAACCATAAGTACAATTCTATTGTGTAGGTAAATAAAGCTATCTTCATTATTAATAAGCCCATGTTCACTTAACTCATCCATTGCCTCTTTACATACAGATGCATATATATCTGGCCTTCCAGGAATTATCTTATCTTTAAATTTTGCTCCACCTGCTAAAATCTGTTTTAACTCAAGCCCTGGAGGTAGGGTTTCATAAAATATCTTTGTTATCTCTGGATATTCCTTTTTAAAAGCATCTATTAATTCATCCATAACCATAAATTGATTTCCTGCTACAAATAGGCTAAGCTCAGCATCATCTAAATACTCAAGTCCATGAAGGTCATCTTCCCTTGATTCTGGTATTTCAGGCATTGGTATTAAAAATCTTTCCATAGCTCCATCTCCCCCTTTATGCAATAATTTAGGCTTTATCTACGTTTTATCTTATAGTAAGTTATATATAAAAGTAAAGGTTTAATAAAATTAAACTTGGATATATCAATGGCATTAGGCGGACTTAGTCTTCAAATATTAAAACCCTTTGAAGGCGAAAGATATAGCTCTAAAAAAGAAATACCTGTAGAGCTTAGTATAACTTTAGACTGCGGATGTCCAACCTGTTTTAAAAAGGTAAATTTTAAGGTTGAATCCTATATAATCATTCCAAAAGGAGAAAAAAAGGAGTTCAATCTTCATTTTAACCCAAGTCTTTCTGTAT
>JAMONC010000081.1 GCA_027066725.1 Desulfobacterales bacterium | reverse complement strand
TTTAGCTTTAACTAAATTTAACGCAATAGATAACCCAGAAGTTAAATTATCATAAAACTTCTTAAAATTAGTTTGCGATACTATATTATTAGCATCTTGAATAGACTGTTTTAACTTTTCTATCTGATAAGTAATTTCCTCTAGTTTTACTTTTAATGCTGTAATATCAGCAGGTGCTAACTGTTTTCCAAACTTGCTTAACTGTTTACGTATCTCATCTTGAATAGCTTTTAAATTCTGTATCTTTAATTTTATAGCCGCAATATAAGTCTTTTGAACTTCAGTATAATCTTTACCAGTTTGAGCATATTTTACTAAAATAGAATGAAGTGTATTAATGCTCTGATCTAAATTACCTTCAAGCTGTTTAATAAAGTTTATATTAGGGCCACCCTTACCAGTTAATTCTTGTTGTTTTTTATTATATTGATCAATTAAATCCTGTATTTCTTTTAATCTTTTCTTATAATTTTTAACCCAATCTCCACCTTTGCCTTTAGCTAAGTAATCAGCAGAATCCTTTTCTATCTTATTTAACAAATCACCTAACTTTTTGGAAATTATATTTCCTATACCACCTAAATCCTTAATCAATCCATTAAATCCATCTGCAGTTATACCTTTAACATAATCCCATGCAGGTTTTAGTTTATCTCCAATTGATTTAGTACCTTTGCCAAATACATTAGCTAAATTATGAAATTTAGCTCTTATTTTATTAGCAATAGATTCAGGTAAAAGCTTTAATAACCAGTTAATGAATTTTGTCCAATACTCCTCAATTTTAGGCCATAACTTTCTTATAACCTCATATAATAGCAACAAAGCACCTGCAGTAACTGTTACAGGATTAACTAAATTCTTAAAAGTCATTAATAATTCACCAGCTTTATAAGCTTTTCTTAACATAGAAAAGCCTTTATAAGCCGCAACTAATCCTTTAGATAAAAGCTTTAAAGCAACAACAGTTAATAAAACATTCTTATATTTATTAAAAACATCAAAAACCATTCCAGCAACAACAATAAACTTAGGTAAAACAGATATTATTTTTTCAAAAATATGCAACAAGCCATTAAAACCTTGATGTAAAACTTCTATAGCAAGTGCCCATTGTTCACCAAGCTTACCTTTAAATGCATCCCTTATCCTGTTAGCACTTTCATATAAATCATTAGCAAACAAATTAATCTTACCATGAAGTTTAGAAACAATTTGAGTAGCATTAGCAAAACCATAAACTATTAACATGTGCCAACGACGTGCCGCAACTTCAACATCTCCTGTTGCAACAGTCTTATACATCTTGTCTACATAAGGTGTAAACCTCTTAATCAATTCTAAAAACGCCGCAGTAGTATCTCCACCCTCTCTTACTCTTTTAACTAAATCTTCATAAGAAATACCTAGTTTTTTAATCAAATAGAGAAAAGTATTACCAGCTCTGACTTGTCCTTCAAAAATAGATTGTATCTCTTGCCTTACTTGTCTTGCAGATTCATGAGTAGTTTGTGCTATCATGTTAATGAAATCCATAAAGCGCATTAAAGAATGGGCGTTTTCTCTAGTAGCAAACACTCCATGCTGTGCTAATTCATCAAAACCTTGAGTTAAATCATCTATACCAGATAACGCTTCAGGAAACTGAGAAACTAAAGCTTCTACATTTACTCTAGCTTTAGCAAAAGCATCAGCAAAATTTTGAGCATTGGAAGGGAATATCATTGCCCACATAGCCATTTTAGCCTGCATAGACGTCCACTGTCCAGCAACTGATATTCCCTCTTTTAACAAATCTACTGTTTTTCTAACAGCATCTTCTAAAGCATTAAAGCCTCTATAAACAATAGTAAAACCTAAAGCAACCTTACCAAACCTCTGCCACCATTCATCTAAAATACCAGTAAAATGTTTACCAGACTTATTTACATTAGTAATTCTTTCTTTAAGTCCAACTATCTTTTCTTTTAATTTTTGATTAGCATTTACTAACTGTTCTGTTTTTCTAGCTACAGCTTCTCTAATTCTTTCTGAAAGTTTTTCTTCTTTATTAGCATCTCTTAAAGCCTTGCTATATTCTTTTGAAATAATATTTAATCTTGCTATGGATTTATCTAAAATCCTAGTAACTCTAGCATCATGTCCTTTATATTGAATTACTTTTTTAGCTTGTGCTATTAATCTCTGTTTTTGTAAATTTAATTCTTCTAAAGTTTGAGCACTAACTTTATTATTCTTAATGTCTTCTTTATATCTTTCACCAAGACGTTTCATATTACGGTATAGATCAACTATACCTATAGAAACGCCATTTAACACATGTCTGTATTCTTTAGAAGCTACATTAAGACTAGCTACTGCATTATCTAACATTCTAGCAACATCAGATTCTTGTCCAAGAACCTTTATAACTTTATTAGCTTCAGCAACTAGTCTACTTTTTTGTCTATTTAAAACTTCTAAAGTATGAGCACTTACATTTTGACTTCTAATAGCCTCTACATATCGCTGATTTAATTGGCTAATAGCCCTACTTAGATGAACACTTTTAACACTAGCATCTAAAATTTTAGAGTTTAATTTACTGGCAGAATTAGTAACCTGTTCAAAACTACCATTAATTTTAGTGGCAAATTTACTAATAGTTTCATTTAATTTATCTAAAGTCTTATCCAGCTTCTCAAAAACACTAGATAAGTCTTTAGCTTCTTTATCATCAACCTTTATTACTATTTTTCGTATTAGTTTGTCTTCTGCCACTCTTAATTACTCCAAAATATTTCTTGGCTAACTCTAACTGTTCTTCATAGAACCCTTCAGTATAATCACCATGAATCTGTTTTATATCTTCTCTTATTTCATCAACTCCCTCTTCAGTAGCATTCATTAATCGTAAACTTAAAGCATCTAATAACCTCTGCCTTACAGCTTCATTATGTAATATCTGTAATTTACTTAGTGGCAATCTTAACGCATCAAAAATATTAACATTTAATACATGAGCAACATCTCCTGCTAATTCTAGCTTTTTGATGCTCTCTTTGGTGAATTTTCGGGGAAAAAATTTGAATAAATATGTTCCAGAATAGCATTAAATGCCCTTATCCCATAAGGTTCTAAATCTTCCTTAGAACACCCTAAAAGCTCACAAAGAAGCATCTTTATACTCTCTTCAGCATTCTCATCATTATCTCTGATATCTTTTATCTTCTTTTGTAAAGAAAAAGGTATATCAGTTACTTCAAAATCTTTACCATTAAGCTGGATAACAACACTCTTTTCTTTTAGAAA
>JAMONC010000080.1 GCA_027066725.1 Desulfobacterales bacterium | reverse complement strand
TGCATGTAGTTTTGAAGTTGGTCCAATAAGGCCTCCTTCAGAAGGAGGAAGTTATTCGCTATTGTTAAGATTTACCTGTAATTGCCCTTGGAATCTATGTACCTTTTGTTATGGCTCTCCGTATGGAAGAAAGAAGTTTAGATATAGACCTATTCATGAGATAAGAGCAGATATAGATAATGTAAAAAGGATTGTAGAGTGCATAAAAGAGCTTTCTACAAGGCTAGGATATGAAGGCATTTTTTATGATGAGCTTTTAGAGATTATTGTCCAAAATGTAGATGAAGCCCACCTTGAAAATATCTTACTTGTTTTTAATTGGCTAAAAAGGGGCTGTAGAAGCGTATTTATTCAAGATGCTGATAGCATGATTATGCGCTCTAATGATCTTATAGAGGCTTTAAGGTATTTAAAAAGTTCATTTCCTCAAATAGAAAGGATTACAACCTATGCTAGGGCAAAAAGTATATTAAAAAAGTCAAGCATTGAATTAAAAGAAATATATGATGCAGGATTAAAGAGGCTTCATGTTGGGTTAGAGTCTGGAGATGATGTTGTATTAAAAAGGGTAAAAAAGGGAATCAGCTCAAAAGAGCATATAGCTTCTGGCATTAAGGCAAAAGAGGCTGGATTTGAGGTGTCTTACTATATAATGCCAGGGCTTGGTGGAAGAGAAAGAAGTATGGAGCATGCTAAAAATACAGCTTATGTTATAAATGAGATCAATCCAGATTTTGTACGCTCAAGGCCTCTTATACCAAGGCTAGGAACCCCACTTTATAGAGAATATGAACAGGGTAGCTTTAAGCTTTTATCTCCTCATGAACTTTTAGAAGAGATAAGATTGATGATTGAGAACTTAGATTTTTCAGGCAGGCTTTGCTTTGATCATATGAGAAACCCTTGTTATTTTGCCTCTCAAGGCTATGTGCCTCTTTTTTCTTTGGATTATGAGGGATATAAATTCCCAGATCAAAAACAGGATTTAATAAAGATTATAGATAAAGGGCTTAAGATACCTGAGAGCCAATTTTTAAGCACTAAAGAGATAATAGATTATGAAAAAAAGATCTATCACATATAAAAATACCCGATTTCCTCATAGGATAAAGGAAATCGGGTATCTTTTATACTTTTTATTTTATATTTTGTTTTTTATTCATTTAATAAATCAAGTGCTTCAAGGATCATAAGTCCAGCTTCATTTACACTTGATTTACCTGCCAATTTAGATGCCCTTAATATAAGCATTTCTTTGCCAAAGGTTACAGGATCAAGGCCTGATATCTTTACAGCCTTTTTTATGTTCTTGGGAAGCACTCTAATTTTGTGCTCTTTTGTATATACAGTTCCAACTTCTCTTAATGCCTCTAAGACTCTTACAGCAAGAGGAGTTATGGGGTTAGCAAAGCCCTCAGGTGTACCTGATAGGGCTCTTTTTATAAGCTTACCAGCTTCTGTTAAAATTATAGCCTCATTTTGTAAGATATCTATATATCCTCTTGCTTCTAGTTTATTTAGCGCATAGCTGATTTCTTCCTGCCAGGTTTCATCAAACTTGCTATATACATCAGATATAAAGAATCCCTTTTCTGGTATGGTTTGTAAGACCTTTAGCTCAAACCTAGTAATATGTGGAAGTCTTCTTATGTTATATGCAAGATCAGCATAGAATTTCCCTGCCTCTGTTGGTTCTGCTACACCAATTAGTAGTCTATCTTTTGCTTCTTCATACCAGTTTATATTAGGTGAGCCAAACTCTCTATTAGTTATTGTTATAGCCTTTACAGATGTAGATGGGATATCTCTTATGCCTCGTTTATCAACATCTTCTAAAACTTTGTTACCAAATTCTGTTAGATAATATACTTTCTTTTCATTTAATTCTTCTGCATGAATAAGGTTAAAGGATTCTAGTGTATATAAAGACTCTTGTACAACATCTCCCATCTTCTCACGCCATCTGTTTCCTTTTTCATAGAAACTTTTAAATAGCTCTTCAACAGTCTTTACATCTTCAAATTTCTTTTTTATCTCTTCTTTACGTTGATAACCAATGTCTTGATATATCCTTCTTCCGTAATAATTAAATAGATGTTTGTATTCTTTTGCAGGACGATACAATAAGATGTCTATTAATGTATCAGAGGTAGGTAATATTTCAGGATTTTCTTTATGCTTATCCCAAGACTCTTTTATACCCTTTAGAAGTTCTATATCAATTAAGTCAACATTAAAGGTTTTTACAGGCTTAAATTCATGTTCTTTCCATATCCTGTAAGCTTCTAATAGATTTTCACCTGCAGGAAGTAGTTCACCATCACCATTTATATAGGCACAAGCCATTAAAAATTCTTTTTCTGTATCTGTTAACTCCTCTACACCATAATCTACGATCTTTTCTACTGATAACATAATATCTTCGGATATTAGTATGTCAAAGGCAGGTGCTATGTATTTACAAGCCTCTTTTATATATTGGCCTAATCCAGTGACATTATAAATATCTGAAGTTGGAACAGAAAATGCTATTAACCTCATTGATTCTAATATAAGGGGGAATCTTCCACCTGCTGGTAATCTAGATGAGTTAGTAGGACCAGCTGGCATGTTTTTAATATATTCATATAGCTCTTTATTGACTATTAGTTTGGGATGGGTATTGATAAATATGTTGTATATATCTTTAGCATATTTATTTATAACTTTAAATACACCTTTCTTTTCTATTTTTCTTTCTTCAATAAATCCTCTTTTTTCTAATTCACTTAATGTTAATTCTCCTGGTATATCATCATTTTTAATAGCAGTTTCAATCATCATTAATATTTCAGATCCTATCCATCTATATCTTTCATCCCAATTAGATGGATGATCTATTATGTTTTTATCTACCATTTCTTTTATTATATTAGCTAATGCTCTACCCCAATATGTCAAAGTATACTCTAATGGTCGCTCCATTCGCATTAAATTTGCAAATTCTAACTCAATAAAAGGTTCGGCTTCAACATTTGTTGATAGTTGATGTATGGGATGATCTTCTAATTCATCTTTTCTAGTTGCTATTAATGCAAGTGCATGCTCTTTTCTTATTATCATGTATAATTTTCCTCCTTATTTTTTTATTTGTTATACATTGATATATTTTAGGCTATTTTAGAATATAAGATTAGAATTTTTAAATGCAAGGTGGTAGGATTAAACTTTTGTTTAATATTAAGCTAATCATAAGATAAATGTTTATATCACATAAACAAAAAAAGCCAGTTAGAGTATATCTAACTGGCTTTTT
>JAMONC010000079.1 GCA_027066725.1 Desulfobacterales bacterium | reverse complement strand
ATATGTAGTAGCCGTATCTCCTACATCAGACTATCCACCACAAGCATTAAAGCTTCCTAAAATAAGCTATCACGAAGATGCTGAAAGATTTTTAGTGTTTAGACCAGATCTTATACTCATTAGGCCCATGATATATCATGGCCATAGAAAACTTGTAGAAAAGCTAGAAAGCCTAGGGATAACTGTCGTCTCCCTTCAACCAACAAGTGTAAAAAAGATGTTTAAGTACTGGCTAAACCTAGGAAAACTTACAGGTAGAGAAAAGGCTGCAAAGGATATGATCAAATACTTTAAAAAAGAGATTACCAGAATAAAAAAGATAATAGCAACAATCCCTTTAAATAAAAGAAAACATGTTTACTTTGAATCTATTCATAGAAAAATGACAACTTTTTCTCCTAGCTCAATAGAAATCTTTGCTATAGAAACTGCTGGAGGAATAAACGTAGCATCTAATGCAAGACCAATTCGCCATTCAAATATTGCAGAATATGGAAAAGAAAGGATATTGGCTCATGCAAATGAAATAGACGTTTACCTTGCCCAAAAAGGAAAAATGAATCCTGTTACTTTAGAAATGATAGAAAATGAACCCGGTTTTAAAGACATTAAAGCGATAAAAAATCACCAAGTCTATATAATAAAAGAAGAGATCGTCTCTCGTCCTACAATGAGACTATTAGAAGGTATCGTAAAGATTGCAAAGATATTATATCCCAATAAGTTTAAGAATTTTAAGTTACAGATTCCAAAAGAGATAACTAATTAAACATTAAGAGATTAATTGACAGCTTAAGTATTTCTATTAAAATGAATTTATATTCACACGGATTGTAGGTGCCCATAAGGGTTAGGGCTTCTATAAGCCTTATGGGATAATCGGGAAGTCCGGTGAGAATCCGGCGCTGGCCCGCAACCGTGTGGGGGGACAAGGGTTGCTCGGTACTATAATCCCCTGTAGTACCAGCCACTGTCCTTTATCTAAAAGGATGGGAAGGCGCAACCTGCGGTTGATCCCCGAGCCGGGAGACCGGCCTACAATCCACTACATTGCAAGGCTTCGGGGCTAACTGCCTTGCTGCTGAAAGACTTTTTTCTTTCAGAAAACTTAGCCCCTACTAAATTTATATGGTAGGAGGGTAAAATGCGTAGGGATTTTATTGCCTTAACAATCGTGTCGTTTTTTATCTTTTGTATCTTTTCTAGTCAATCTTTTGCAGCAGTCTCTAGTAATTCTACAAAAACCAAAAATATTACATTAATTCCAATAGTTGTAACAGCCACAAGAGTGCCTGTAAAAGAAAATGAACTCCCTGATTCTATTACAATTATCACCAAAAAAGACATTGAAACAGAACAAGTAAGTAGTCTCTATCAGATATTAGAAGGCGAGCCTTCTATAACTGTAAAAAGAACTGGTTGGCTTGGACAATGGACTTATGTAAGGATGCGTGGAGGGAAAAACCAAGATATTGCTGTCTTAGTAAATGGCATAAGGATTTTTGACCCTACTTCATCTGCAAATGATTTTGGGGATATGTGGGGTATATTTAACCTTACAGATGTAAATAAAATAGAAATTGTTAGAGGTCCTCAAAGCTCTCTTTATGGTTCAAATGCAATGAGTGGGGTTATTCAAATCTTTACACCTGAGGGAGGAGGCCCTTTTCATACATTTGCTAAGGTAAGTTATGGTAGATATCAAACCAAAAGAGGAGCTGTTGGTGTAAAAGGCCAAGCTGGACCAATTGGTTACTATATGTCTTATTCTGGAATTAATACCACAGGCTTATATAAAGACTCTAAATATAGAAATACTACTTTTGATACCAACTTTAATACAAAACCATTTAAAGATTCTAATTCATATTGGTTAAATACATTTAAGATAAGCTTATATTTAAGATATACTTATGCTTTCTTAAACTATCCTCAATGGGATTGGTCTTCCTTTCAAGCTTATAATGATCCTCAAAGCCAAAGAAGGACTACATTGTGGATTAATAGCTTACATTTTACAGGTAAATTAAGACCTAATTGGGATTGGCGATTAATACTTGCTTATACATTTGATAAAAGAGATTATTGGGATCCCGATAATGGGATTTTGGCATATACTGCTGATGGCAATCCTGTATATGATTCATATTTTAAAGGGTTATATAAAGGAAGAACTTATCCTGTATCTTTCCAAACAGATATTCACTTTGGAACAAGTGTATTAACCTTAGGTGCTGAATATTACAAAGAAAAGGGTAACTTCTTTTCTGCCTCTTCTTGGGGCACAAAAAGATATTCTGGAAAGGTTGGAACAAGGGCTTATTATTTAAATCTATTTAGTTTCTTGTGGAATCGAGTAGGATTAAACATAGGTGGAAGAATTGATGATCATGATCAATTTGGTACTTTTGGAACATGGAAGGTTGGAGCAGTAGTAAACCTTTTTGCTGGATTAAAGTTAAAAGGTAATATAGCTACTGGATTTAGGGCCCCTTCTTTATTTAATCTATATGATCCTAGATATGGAAATCCTGATCTTTCTCCTGAAAGAAGTGTTGGTGGAGATATTGGATTTGAACAAGATTTATTAAATGGAAAAATAAATTGGTCTATTACTTATTTTAACACACACTATAAAAAGCGTATAAGCTTTAATTATGCTACTTGGCATTATTATAACTGTGGAACTGCTAATGTGGACGGTGTAGAGGTTATAACTAACATAAAACCATTAACTTGGTTAAACTTTGGTATTAATTATACCTATACTAATGGTGAAGAAAACGATAAAAATAGTTTAGCATTGGTACCTCATAATGAACTAGGTTGCAGGGTTATTACAAAATACAAAGACTTTTCAAGTGGTATATACTTTATATATGAAGGAAGAAAACTTGCTTATGATCAAAAACATGAGATACCTGGTTATGGTAGAGTAGATTTAACATTCTCCTATACACCTATAAGATACTTAGAGCTATTTGCTAGGGTTCAAAATCTATTTAATGCAAAATATGAATCTGGAGCAGGTTATAGGTCTCCAAGGCAATCTGTATTTGCAGGGCTAAAAGTTAGCTATTAAATATAACTGTTAATTTTTCCTATAGAAAAAGGGCTTGTTATGAGCCCTTTTTTATTTGACATTTAAATTTTTTTTGCTAAATAATATGAATTGTTATTCACACGGATTGTAGGTGCCCATAAGGGTTAGGGCTTCTATAAGCCTTATGGGATAATCGGGAAGTCCGGTGAGAATCCGGCGCTGGCCCGCAACCGTGTGGGGGGACAAGGGTTGC
>JAMONC010000078.1 GCA_027066725.1 Desulfobacterales bacterium | reverse complement strand
CTCTTGCCTCTTCTACCTCAGGATATTCCTCTATAGTCCTTTCAAGTTCCCCTTGAAGTGCTCTTTGATAATTTACATGCTCTACAAAATCTGTAGTCCCCAATCCTTGATGATCAAATATCTCAAATCCAACCGTACCATTTTTGGGAAGGCCTGCGCTTGCAAGCTCAAGTCGTACAGAATAGACTTTGTCTGATGGAACCTCTATAGTAGATCCACCTTGTTCTAATTTATATGGAATATCATGCTTTTTTAGCCAATTTACTACATCACCAGCAGCTTGATCTGAAAGATCAGTATATAGTACCTTATAAGTAGGCCTATTAGTAATATAGAATAGTAAACCAAATCCTATTATACTTACAGCTATAACTATAGCTGTTATAATACGTTGCTCTCTATTAAGATTAGCATATAACTCTTTTATCTGATTTAGCGCATCTTTAGTTTGCGCCATTTTAATCTCCTAAAAATATTAAAGTTGTATCCTCATTATTTCTTGATAAGCATTTATTACCTTATTTCTTACTTGTATTAATAACCTCATAGAAATATCTGCCTTTTCAAGTGCAATCATAGTTCCTGCTATGTCATCATTTTGTCCAGCAGCTAACTCTTGCACCATTTTATTAGCATTTAATTCTTGATTGTTTACATAATTAATACCTTTTTCTAATATCTTTGAGAATGTGTCATTAGTATTTGTAATTTTGTTTAGATTACTATTTTGGTTAGTTTGATTTGTTAAATTAGTTGTAATAGAATTTATATTAATGCTCATATCTTAAACTCCTATCTAGCAATATCTAACGATTTAAGTGCCATTGATTTTGCAGTATTCATTGCAGTTATATTAGCCTCATATGCTCTTGCAGCTTCCATTATATCTACCATTTGCTCTATTACATTAACATTAGGAAGCTTAACCATACCTCTAGAATCTGCCTCAGGATTGCTTGGGTCATAAACCTCTTTAAAAGGTGGGCCAGGATCATCTACAATCTTTGCTACTTTTACTACAGAAAGTTTTTGACTTTGCGCATCTAACTGATCTTTAAAGCTTATGCCTTCTGAAGAATCAGATTCAATTGTACTAAGGGGTACAGCCTCAAATACCACACTTTTTGCCCTATAAGGACCCCCATCAATGGTTTTAGTGACATCTGCATTGGCAAGGTTCATAGATGCAATATTTATTCTAGTACGTTGTGCAGTTATACCTGTAGCACTTATATCTATAGCTGTTAGAAGGTTCATCACTTACCTCCTTCAATTGCATTTTTTAACATCTCAAATTCTTTTATAAGGGCTTGGACAGTTGCTTGATATTCAAGGTTATTTTTGGCAAGTTTTGCCATCTCTAAGTCTAAATCAACATTATTAGGAGTTCCTCTTTCCTTAGATGTCTTTACTAATCCAGTGTTATCCAGATCTATACCAAATTGATAATGCATTGGATCTGTTGTCATAAGTTCTGGACTATTACTTAAAGAATTATCCTTTTTTGATTTAAACTTATATAGATCACCTTTGGTATTCATGTGTCCTGGCTCTGTAGTTTGCATCTTGAGTTTAGAGCCAGAATCATTACCTAAATATTGCTCCATAATCTTTTTAAATGGTAAATCCCTAGCTTTATAGCCAGGAGTATCAACATTTACTAAATTAGAGGTTATGATTGCAGCCTTTTTACTCCTTAGGTTTAAAGCCTTTTCTATAATCTGAAATGTTTTCCCAAAAAGCTGCATATTTTTCCTCCTAAATTAAAGGACAATTCCTTGACGCCTAAATTCTGCCAATTTGTTTCTAAGTGTCCTGACACTTATCCCAAGGAGCTTAGCCGCATGCGTTCTATTACCATTTGTTTGTCCAAGTGCTTTTTTAATCATAAATTTTTCCATTTCTTCAAGTGTCATAATTTGATCACTTATAACTTGACCGCCCATAGAAATCATGCCCTGTTCATCATCGGTTAAGTCCTTAAGAGTAATATGCGATCCTTGTGCCAGAAGAACCCCTCTTTCTATTACGTTTCGAAGTTCTCGTACATTTCCTGGCCAAGGCCAACTCTTAAGCGTTTCAATAACACCAGAGGCAAAGTCAAGATCCCGACTGTACTGCTTACAAAAATATTTGCAAAAGTGTTTTGCCAATGCCTCTATATCCTCTGGCCTAGCTCTTAAAGGTGGAATCTTTAAAGGAATAACATTTAACCTAAAATAAAGATCCTCCCGAAATTTCCCTTCTGAAACCACCTGTTTTATGTCTCTATTGGTTGTTGCAATAACTCTTACATCTATTGGTATAGGAGACTGTCCACCAAGTCTATCTATCTCAGACTCTTGAAGTACTCTTAAAAGCTTTGCCTGAAGACAAAGCTGCATCTCTGTAATTTCATCAAGTAAAATAGTGCCATGATTAGCAAGTTCGAATTTTCCAAGTCTTCTAGAAATAGCTCCTGAAAATGCACCTTTTTCATGTCCAAAAAGTTCACTCTCAAGAAGGGTCTCTGGCAAGGCAGCACAATTTACTGCTACAAAAGGACCTGATGCCCTATCACTTTCTCTATGAATATAACGTGCCAATAACTCCTTACCTGTTCCACTTTCACCTTGTATTAATACACTAGCCTTACTTTTTGCTACACTCTTAGCCTTTTTTAATAGTTGTTGCATAACTGGACTTACTGTTATAATTTCATGTTGTTTATCTACTTTAGTCTTTTTATCATCGGAATTTCTATAGTTAGCAGAAATTAATGTTTCTTTTTTACTATTTATTAATATATTCTTTACAGAGGTTAGTATAATATCTTTATCCCATGGATAAGGAATAAAATCTCTAGCACCTAACTTCATAGCTTCTGTAGCTTCCTCTATAGTACCTGGTCTGCCTAAAATTAAGAAATTGATATTTATATCTTTTGATTTTATATCTTTTAATATTTTTATAATGTTAAAACTATCTTGTTGATGTACGCATATTGCTAAATTATGTTCATTTCTATCTAGAATTTCATATAGTAAATTTATATCTGGTATTAATGTTAAATTATCAAAATCTTGAGATATACTAGTCTTTATAAAAAGTCTATCTTTTGTATCAATTGCTGCAATAATTATTTTTTTATCTCCTAGTAAGTTTTTATACATTTATATAAATTCCTTAACCTCTTATTACTTAATATTATATGTTTTGCTCTTAAGCGATCCTGCAGGCCCTTGCCAGAATGATATATTAGACACCAATGCACTACCTACATTAGCCCAAAAACTATCCTTAGAAGTTGCTAGTAAATTAGCCTCTTTTAGAGC
>JAMONC010000077.1 GCA_027066725.1 Desulfobacterales bacterium | reverse complement strand
TTTTTGATAGAAGAGGCATATAAGAAGTATAAAGAGAGGGTAGTAATATTAATAGATGAATATGATAAGCCAATATTAGATAATATAGAGGATGAGGGAAGGGCAAGGGAGATAAGGGATGAGTTAAAGAATTTTTATTCAGTAATAAAGGATTCAGATGCATATGTAAGGTTTGTATTTATAACAGGAGTAAGTAAGTTTTCTAAGGTAAGTTTATTTTCAGGGCTTAATAATCTAAATGACATAACAGTACATCAAAGATATGCAACAATATGTGGATATACCCAAGGGGATGTAGAGAGGGTATTTAAAGAGCATCTTAAGGGGCAAGATTTTGAAAAGATAAAGAAGTGGTATAATGGGTATAAGTGGTTAGGAGAGCCAGTATATAATCCCTTTGATATACTTCTTTTTATTTCAAATAACTATTTATACAGGAATTATTGGTTTTCCACAGCAACGCCTACCTTTTTATTGAAGCTAATAGAGAAGAACAAGTATTATCTACCAAAACTAGAGGTAGTAGTAAAAGATGACAGGATGTTAGATAGTTTTGATGTAGATAATATAGAGATAGAGACATTGATGTGGCAGACAGGATATTTGACAATAGATAGGATAGAAGAGGGGTTTGATGGAGTGCCTTACTATTATCTTGATATTCCTAATTTAGAAGTAAGATTATCCCTTATGGGGAGTATAGCAGAATATATAAGTAAGATTAACAATTCTGCACTAATTAGACAGCAGTTATATAAGATATTGATGGATGGGGATATTAAGGAGTTAGAAAATAAATTAAAGTCTTTATATGCCTCAATTCCATACAATGATTTTACAGGGGAGAAGTTATATAAATATGAAGGGTATTATGTAAGTGTATTTTATGCATATATAAAGGCATTAGGAGTAGAGGTGATAGGAGAGGATGTAACAAATAAGGGAAGGATAGATATAACAATAAAGCTACCAAATATAATATATGTTTGTGAGTTTAAAGAAGAGGGAAAGGATGCATTAAGGCAGATAAAAGAAAAGGGATATCATGAGAAATACCTTTCAGAGAATAAGCCAATTTGTCTTTTAGGAATAGAATTTAATAAAAATAAAAGAAATATAGAAAAGATTGAATGGGAAAATATTAAAAAATAATTTTAGTAACTATAAGTTAGTTATGTTAATGCTAATATAAATTTTAACAAGGCTGCCAATATAAGAGTTAACAGTTTTGTTAAAGTTAGTTATGCAATTGCCTCAAAGATAAAGAGAGGTGATTGCGGTGAAAGAGGAATTAGAAACGATTTTAAGGATAATGAGGTGTTTAAGGATGAAACCGAATTATAGTGAATTATCAAGGAGATATGGTTTAACAAGGCAAACGATATCGAAATATGACAAGGGATATAAGAAGAAAAGGACAAGGCGAAGAGGTTCTAAATTAGACAAGTATAGGGAAGAAATCAGAGAAAAAGTAAATTTACCAGGAGCAACTATAACGGGGGTATATAAATATTTTTATAACAAAGACAATAGCATAGGGAGACGTTCAAATTTTGATCAATATGTAAGGAAGCATAAATTATTAGAGAAGGATAAATTTGAATGTCATCCAAGATATGAGACAGAACCAGGTTATCAGCTCCAATTTGATTTTAAAGAAGATATAGTAATGACCTCTAAAAGAGGGGAAGAAATTAAATTCAATATATTAACAACAACTTTAGGATATTCAAGGATGCATAAATTTACCTATAGTAAAAGTAAAACAAGAGAAGATGTAATAAGATGCTTAATAGAAGCATTTGAATATTATGGAGGAGTGCCTAAGGAGCTATTAACAGATAATATGAGCAGTATAATAGATGTAAAGAGTCAAAAGGTAAATGAAGAGATTCGTCAATTTAGCAAAGATTTTAATTTTAAAATGCGGACATGCAGAGCAAGGAGTCCGGAAACCAAAGGTAAAGTAGAATCAGCGAACAGATTTTTAAAGAGATTAATACCATATAATAATGAATTTAAAGATGAAGAGGAATTAAAAGAAATAATAGAAAGAATAACAATGGAAGTAAATAATGAGGTTAACCAAAGTACCTTAATGCGTCCAATAGCGCTATTTGAACAAGAGCGAAGATACTTATCACCATTACCTAATAAAGAAGTAATAGAGAGTTATTTAAATTATATGAAGGTGTTAAAGGTAAGCAAAGAATCGTTAATTTATTACAAGGGTAAAAGATATTCAGTATCTCCAAAATATATAAATAAAACAGTAAAAGTAAGAGAATCTAAAGGTAAGTTGTATATTTACTTTAATAAAGAATTAATAAGTATTCATAAATTATCATCATCACAAGGGATAAATTACAGGGAATTAGATTATGTAGAAGCGTTAAAAAGTAGGCTAAAAAACATAGGAGAAAGAGAAATAGAAAAAATAGCATTAAAGAATTTAGAAATATTAAATAATTTAAAGGTGTAAGAGATGAGCAGCTATGTGTATTTAATGAATAATTTAGAAAAGTTAAAACTTCAAAAGGTAAAAGAGCACATAGACAGCTATATAGAGCTAGTAGCTAGAGGGGAAAAAACGATAGTAGAAGCGTTAAACGAACTACTGAGATTAGAAATAGAGTACCAGGAAGAAAAGGCAATAAGTGCATGTGTGAAAGTAGCAAATTTTCCATTTTTTAAAAGCTTAGAAGAGTTTGATTTTAATTTTCAACCAACAATAAATAAAGCAGTGATAAGAGATTTAATGACATTGAGATTTTTAGATAAAAAAGAGAATATTTTATTTTTAGGAAATCCAGGAGTAGGTAAAACGCATTTAGCAGTAAGTATAGGAATAGAGGCAAGTAAAAAAAGGAATTCAACGTATTTTATAACGTGTCATGACTTATTATCAAATTTAAAAAAAGCACAATTAGAAAATAGGTTGGAAGTAAGATTGAAACATTATGCAAAATATAAGTTATTGATAATAGATGAAATAGGTTATTTGCCAATAATGGAAGATGAAAGCAATATATTTTTTCAATTAATAAATAAGAGATATGAAAAAAATAGTACAATAATAACGACAAATAAAGAATTTAGCAAATGGTCAGAGATATTTGGAGATGTGGTAATAGCAAATGCGATATTAGATAGATTATTACATCATTCAACAGTAATAAAAATAACAGGAAGGTCTTACAGACTTAAGGATAAGATTGATGAGAGAAATGAGAAAAAATAGCTTAACAAAAGTGTTAAATCTTACATTGGCAAATCTGTTAATTTTTTGCTTGGCATTAACAGGGACAAAAAAGAGTA
>JAMONC010000076.1 GCA_027066725.1 Desulfobacterales bacterium | reverse complement strand
TCTCAGATTCCTACCTACTTAGTTTCTAAATTGGCTCGTAGTAAGGTTACTGTGGCTCTTTCAGGAGATGGCGGAGATGAACTTTTTTCTGGTTATGATAGATATTTTAACTCCTTAGCAATATGGAATAAGAAAATTTCCATTCCTTCTAGTTTACAATTTTTAATGGGATCAATATTTAGTAATATGTCCTATTCATCTCTTAAGTTTGTTTCCAAGATTGCCAAAAATTTCTTAAAAAGAATGGGAGCAACCAATCCAGGTGCTTTAAGTATATACCGTATTTCAGAGATACTTAAGGCAAAACATTTCCCTTTATTTTATGGCTATACCAATTCTCATTGGATGCCTCCTAATGGATTAATAATTATGGAAGAGGATTGTATTGCAGATATATTTTATAATGAATTATCAGAGTTTAATAATAATTATTTACACTTAATGACATTCTTAGATCTAAATACTTACTTACCAGATGACATACTTGTAAAGGTTGATAGGGCTACTATGGGGGTAGCATTAGAGTCTCGTGTGCCAATTTTAGACCATAGGATAGTAGAGTTTTCTGCTAGGATCCCCGGAAATCTAAAAGTAAGAGATAAAAAAGGTAAGTGGTTACTTAGACAAGTACTATATAAATATGTTCCTCAAGAACTAGTTGAACGACCTAAGCAGGGCTTTTCTGTACCTATTGGGCAGTGGATAAGAGGATCATTAAATGAGTGGGCACAAGATTTGATATCCCCAAATAAATTAAAAAGGGAAGGTTTTTTAAAAGGAGATATTATAGAACGCCTATGGCAAGAACATATTAATAGTGAGTTTAATTATGAACATCTTCTTTGGAACATATTAATGTTTGAAAGTTGGCTTGATCGCTGGTATAAATCCTAATTTCATGTCCCTCCTTTGTGTCAACTAGGACACAGGCAAATATCTTTAAGTTTAAGTTTGTGCCTCCTATGCCACAAAAATAGAATTATAATTCATTTTTCTATAATTTTTGATTATTATAATTATTGATTAATATGTAATTTTTAAATATCAATTACTATTAGGCATGGTCTTTGAATAAAATAAAAGATAAAGTTTTTTAAATTAATAGGGGGAGCTAGCTAATGAAGGAATCGCCTCAAAGGAATTTGGCACTTGATCTTGTTAGAGTTACAGAAGCAGCGGCTTTGGCAGCTTCAAGATGGCTTGGTAGAGGAGATAAGGAAAAAGGAGATCAAGCAGCAGTTGATGCAATGCGTATTAGTTTTGAGGCAGTTGATATAGATGGAATAGTTGTTATTGGAGAAGGAGAAAAGGATAAGGCTCCCATGCTTTATAATGGTGAGCAGGTAGGTTCTGGTAGAGGACCTAAGATGGATGTTGCAGTTGATCCGGTTGAAGGGACAAGACTTTTAGCCCAAGGGCGTCCCAATGCCATATCTGTAGTGGCCCTTTCTCCAAGGGGTACAATGTTTAATCCAGGACCTTGTTTCTATATGAAAAAGCTTGTGGTTCCTAGAGAAGCAAAAGGGGAGGTGGATTTAAACGCTCCTGTTAAAGATAACTTAAAAAGGGTTGCAAAAGCCCTTGGTAAAGATGTGGATGATCTTGTTGTATTTGTCCTTGATAAGCCAAGACATAAAGGCCTTATCGAAGATATTAGAAAGGCAGGGGCAAGAATACAGCTTCATACAGATGGAGATGTTGCAGGTGCACTTATGGCTGTTATGCCAGATACAGGGGTTGATGTGATGATGGGTACGGGTGGTACTCCTGAAGGTGTTTTGGCAGCTTCTGCAATAAGGATTATGGGTGGAGAGATGCTTGGACAGCTTGATCCCCAATCAGAAGAGGAGAAGAGAGCGGTATTAGATGCAGGTTATGATTTAAATGAGGTTTTAACAACTGAAGACCTTATAAAAAGTGATGATATTTTTATGGCAGCAACAGGTATTTCAGGGGGTACCTTCCTTGGAGGAGTAGAGTTTACCGGAAAGGGGGCTAAAACCTTTTCTATGGTATTAAGAGGGAAGACAGGGACTCTTAGATATATAGAGGCACATCATTCCTTTGATAAGCTTATGAAGATAAGCTCTATTAACTATGACTAGTTAATCAAATTTTGATATCTAGCTAGCTTTTATTAATCAAAAAGTCATTAAAGAAGCTACAGATGTAGCTTGGGGGATATTTTTAACTAAAAAGGAGAAATGGATTATGAGCCAAAAAAAGGACGTAGGAGTAAAACCGTATTCTGAAACTTACTATAGACCTGGAGTAGAGCCGACAGATGAATACGTGTTAGTAGCTTATCGTATAGAGCCTGGAGATGGGGTGGATATAGTTGAAGCTGCATCTGCTGCATGTGCTGAGTCATCTACTGGTACATGGACAGAAGTGGATAAAGAAGTAAGGGATAGACTTCCAAGTTGGGTATATCGAATAGAAGGGGATATGGCTTATGTGGCATATCATCAAGACTTAATAGAATATGGATCTATGTCAAATATATTAAGCAGTTTGGCTGGTAATGTGTTTGGAATGAAGGCTGTTAAGGGCATTCGCATAGAAGATATGTATTTCCCAAAGGCTGTAATGGAAAGTTTCCCAGGCCCTAATAAAGGCTTAGAGGGCGTAAGGGAGATGATGGGTATATATGACAGACCAATGACAGGCTCTACCATAAAGCCAAAGCTCGGACTTACTGCTAAAGAACATGCAAAAAGGTGTTATGAAACTTTAAGGGGTGGCTTAGATACAGTTAAAGATGATGAGAATCTAGGGAGTCAAAAATTCAATCAGTTTGAAGATAGAGTCAAATACACAATGGAGATGGTCCATAAGGCTGAGGCAGAGACAGGAGAAAAAAAGGGCTATTGGTGCAACGTAACTGCAGGAAATACTGAAGAGATGCTAAGACGTGCAGAGCTTGTAAAAGAGTGTGGTGGACGTTTTGTAATGATTGATTTTGTAGTTGCTGGTTTCACTGCAGTTTCAAGTCTTAGGAAAAAGGTTGGTGAGATGGGACTTTCTCTACATGGTCATAGGGCAATGCATTCTGCCATGGATAGAGTCAAAAATCATGGTATCGAGTTTAGGGTAATTGCTAAGTGGGCAAGGATGGTTGGTATTGATCATGTGCACGTTGGTACAGGTGTGGGAAAGCTTGAAGGTGGAGTTCAAGAGTTAAAAGAACGTATGCAAGTATTAAGAGAACCTTATACAAAAAAGGTAGGGGATATTCAGTTTGAGCAAGATTGGTTTGGGCTTAAGCCCACTATTCCTGTAGCCTCTGGGGGGCTTCACCCAGGACATGTCCCAGCCCTTTAT
>JAMONC010000075.1 GCA_027066725.1 Desulfobacterales bacterium | reverse complement strand
TAAATCACTAACGGGTGTCTTATTTATCCTAGATGAACCAGCTCTAGGGCTATATCCAACAGAGGTAAAAAAACTCTTAACTCAACTTATTAATCTAAAAAAAGCAGGGAATTCTATCTTATTAATAGAACACAACTTAGATGTTATTTCTAATGCTGATTTTATTATAGATATGGGACCAGGTGCAGGAGAAGATGGTGGTTATATAGTAGCTACAGGAAGTCCTGAAGAAATAAAGAAAAATAAGAAATCTGTCACTTCTCCTTTTTTATTACAAAAAAATATAAAACCTATCCGAAAAAGCTATAAACCAGATAAGCTTATAACACTTGATAACTTAATATTATCTCCTATTAGAACTAAACCATTGTCTGTTAACTTACCTATGAAAGGGATAACTTGTATTTATGGAGTGTCAGGATCAGGGAAGACCCTTTTATTAAAGGCTATTAAAAAAAATCTTAAAAATCAAAAAGAACTTTGTGAATATGATATAGTTGATCTTGAACAATCAGAAATTCTAAAAACCAATTTATCAATGCCTGTAACTTATCTTAAGATCTATGATTATATAAGAAAACTGTATGCTAGAATTCCAGAAGCTAGACAAAGGGGACTAAAAGCATCCCATTTTTCTCTGAATAAAAAAGGAGGAAGATGTGAAAGATGTAAAGGACTTGGATATATATTAGTCGAACTGAAACATCTTCCTGCAATTAAGTTAAGATGTGATGTATGTCTAGGAAAAAGATTTTCAAAAGAAGTTTTATCAATAAAATATCGTGGACTTTCTATTGCTGAGTGTTTAGAGCTCTCTGTATCAGAAGCCATAGAGATATTCTCAAGGATTCCCTCAATAAGAGATCCATTAATTATACTTAAACAAGTAGGGCTTGGATATTTAAAATTAGGACAAAGCTCCACTAGCCTATCAAGTGGAGAAGCACAAAGACTAAGATTTGCTAAAGAATTACTAAATAAAAAATCTAGTATTTACCTATTAGACGAACCATTTATGGGACTTCATCCCATTGATCAAGAAAAAATTATCTCTGTTTTAGATAGGCTTATTCAAGCAGGTAATACAATAATTATGGCTGAAAATAATCTAAGAGCTATAATTAATTCGGATTGGGTTATAAAGATGGGCCCTGGCGCAGGAAGTTTGGGCGGTAATATTCTTTATGAAGGATCAGTAAAAGACACAAATCTTTCTGAATTTTTTAGTATATAACAAAAATTTTCTAATGGAGGACTGCTACTATTATGAAGTACTCAGCAAATTTAAAACGATATGGATTTATAATAATAACTTTGCTCTTAATAGCATCTTTCATATCTTCATGTAGCCATAAGAATAAACACTTTTTCCCTGTAACCCTAAGGCTAAAATGGTTATATAACGCCAGTTTTGCAGGACCTCTTTGGGCACAGGCAAGAGGACTCTTTTATGATAGAGGGCTAAAAGTAACTATAAAAGAAGGAGGGATTCAACAAAACGCCATTCAAGACCTTTTGCTTGGAAGGGCACAATTTGCAATTGCCTCTGCTGATCAGGTAATAAGAGCAGCCTCTCAAGGGGCAAAGCTTGTAGTACTTGCCCAGATATTTCAAAAAAATCCTCTACAGTGGATATATTTTTCAGATAAAGAAAAGATTGAAACCCCAAAAGACCTAATTGGTAAAACTATAGGTATAACCTATGGGGGAAATGATGAATTTATCATGAATGCCTTGCTAAAAAAATATGGCATTTCTAAAAAACAGCTAAATCTATATGCGATTACTTACGACATGACTCCTTTTTGGAAGGGTAAGGTAGACATGTGGCCAGTTTATAGAAATACTCAAGGGATAGTACTTGCACAAAAGATAGAAAAAGGTGGACATAAGGCAGGATTTTTTAATCCAGATAAATTCGGCATTAAATTTGTTGCTAACTCACTTATTACCTCACAAAAATTTTTTAATGCACATCCTGATATAGTAAAAAAATTTACTCAAGCTGTATTAAGAGGTTGGTCTGAGGCATTATATTTCCAAAATATTGAAGAGGCTGCCCAAATTGTACATGATTATGACAAACAAACCCCATCAAATATAATACTTAAACAACTACAAGCTACCCAGAGCTTAGTAACTCCGCCAGGACATCATGACCTTGGCTGGATAAATAAAAAGGCATGGCAACAAACAGAAGAGATTTTACTTAAAGAAGGGATAATATCACATCCTGTAGATGTAGAAAAACTATTTGCACCTAAAAATTTCTGAGATTGGTTAGATAAATGTTAAAGCAGTTTGCTTAAAATAAATTATATAATTTTAATCTCTTCTTTTAACATACAACATGCAATCTTATATTTCGGGGTTCCATCTGGATTATATTCTATATTCCCCGGCTGGAGCATTTTATTTAATACACACCCTTCTGGTATATTTAAATGACAAAGATCCAATTCTGTAATTGGAGGGCGTTTTTTTAGAATCCCCTCCTGAATTTCAAAGCTATGAATAGGAAAATCCTCACAAAGTGGACATTTATATACACGTCCATTTGGAAAAACAAAGTAATTATCTGCCACAATAGCTGCACATTTAAAAGGTTCATCTTTTTCTAAAAAAACCTTTGGATAAACTACAGGAATCCCTTGTCTAGCAACTTCATGAGCTACAGAAGGTACAACTTTTTCCCATTCTTCTTTTGTAAGTTGTAATGGTTCCTCTTTTTGATGTTTAGCAGACTTCCCTCTTATTCCTATAACTTGTATAAAAAATTTATCTATATTTAATTCTGATATAAGCTTAGGCATATTTTTAAGATCAGATATATTCATACGACTAACAGTATAGATAAGACTAACCAAAAAGCCTCTTTTTTTAGCTTCCTTAATACCTCTTGTACATACATCAAAAACACCATCTCCTCTTATAGGATCATTTATCTTAGGACACGAACCATCTAGACTAAAACTAAAAAAATCTACTTCTTCAGGAGTTACCTTATCTAATATGTCATAAAATAAATAACCGTTAGTATCCACAGTTATAGATCCATAACCAAGCTCTCTAGCAAACTTTATCCCCGCAGCTAGATTAGGATTAAGAGTAGGTTCACCTCCAAGAAATATTACATTAGTTTTTTGTGCATCTTCCCCACTTTTTATAAACAATCTCAACCAATCTTTGATTGTATGTTCATCTAAGGTTGTGGTACCATGTTGCTCTGGATTTATATAACAATGCTTACATCTTAAATTACAACTAGTAAGTATATGAAAAAATAAATTCCTTGTATCTGCCTTAAATTCAACTGTTCGTCTCTGTGTATT
>JAMONC010000074.1 GCA_027066725.1 Desulfobacterales bacterium | reverse complement strand
ATCAGCCATTGCCTTTGGTAAGATATGATGTCCAAAGTCTACTTCTGTTGTCTTTCTTAAAGAATCTATAAGATAGTCAGTATCAAAGACATAAATGCCCATAGAGGCCAGGTTACTTTTGGCATTCTTAGGTTTTTCTTCCCAGTCTATAATCCTTTGATTCTCGTCTACTATTGCAATACCAAAGTGATGGGTCTGGCTCCAATCAACTCTCATCATCGCAACTGTTACTTTAGCCCCAGAACGTCTATGATGATTTACCATATCTCTATAATCCATATAATAAACATGATCTCCAGATAAAATTAAGGTCTGTTTAGAAGGACGAGCCTCTATATAATCGAGATTTTGCCTAACGGCATCTGCAGTGCCTTTATACCAATCTGACTCCTTTTCTCCTGTTCTAGGAGGTAAAATTTTAACACCCCTTGTCCGTCCTACAAAATCCCAAGCTTCACCTGTGCCTATGTGTTTCATAAGAGAAAGAGGCTTATACTGAGTAAGGACTGCTGCCTGACTAAGACCAGAATTCATTGCATTTGAAAGTGCAAAATCTATAATTCTATAAATACCACCAAAAGGCACTGCTGGTTTTGCTCTATGTTTAACAAGGATGTTTAAACGACTTCCAACTCCACCTGCCAATATTATTGCCAAAGTATCGCGCATATATCCCCCTTAGAACTTTTAAGAGCCCAAGACCCAATATCTATAAGATATTGTACTACAAAAATGTTTTCCAGTTTAGAGGTGAAATAAGACTTATTTATAAAAAAGAAAGGGCCCTTTGCCGGGGCTTCCGCGGTGGAGGACCGGGGGGACGGACCACGGAGGGAAGGGCCCCGGCAAGGACTATTGGGGGGTTAAGAGGACTTTGGGACTTTTGACATCTTTAATCTTAACCTTGGCCAGTTGGGATTATGTATATCTCTACCCTACGGTTAAGTTGTCTACCCGTAGGAGTTGCATTGCTAGCACGAGGTCTTGCCTCTCCATATCCTATTGCAATAATCCTAGATGGAGATATGCCTAGATTAATAAGGGCATTTTTAACAGCATCTGCCCTTCGTTGAGATAACCACAAGTTATAACTCGCTGTACCTGTACTATCTGTAAAACCTTCTACTTTTATTTTGGTCTGAGGATATTCTTTTAATACCTTTGCTATACGTTTAAGGTCTTCATAAGCTGCCGGATGAAGCTCTGCAGAGTTTAAATCAAACAGAAAATCACCCAACATTGTAACTTGAAGAATATTTCCTTCTCTTCTAATACTAGCCTCTCTTGAATTAGCAAGTGCTTGCCTTAATTCTTGTTCCTGCTTATCCATATAATAGCCAACACCACTTCCTGTTAAGCCACCAATTGCCGCTCCAATCGCTGCTCCTTCAAGAGTACCTTTTGTATCGTGGCCGATGGCTTGCCCTACAATAGCTCCTACAGCAGCACCTGCAGCAGTTCCGTAAATAGCACCCTTTTGGGTATTGGTCTGAGGAGGTGCACATGCTGCCAAAAATATTAAAAGGGTAGACATTGCTATAAAGCTTTTCATAATTATTTTCCCTTTTCTTTTCTTGTAGAAATTTGTAATTTATAACTAAACTCTTGCAGTTATTATGCCAATTAAAAATTTTTCTATATAGAGCTAACAACTATTGGAATTTATTGATTTTTTTAATATTAAAAATTTAAATATAATCATTTGATAGGAAAAAAACGTCGAAAGAATAGGGATAGGGATCGTAAATTTTGTCGAATAAGATATTGTCATAAAATGGCGGAAGCGCATGGGAATCGAACCCACCCACTAGGTTCCTCACCTAGTACACCGGATTTGAAGTCCGGGAGGGCCACCAGGCCCTATCCGCTTCCGTAAGGAATAATAATTCTTAACAGATATTAATAAAATTTCAATCTATAATTTTTAGTATGTTAAAGGTAAGAAATTTTTTAAAAATAAAAGGGGCAAGGCAACACAATCTTAAAAATATAGATGTTAATATTCCATTACAATCTATTGTTGTTATTACTGGAGTTTCTGGCTCTGGTAAAAGCTCCTTAGCTCTTGACTGTATTTATAACGAATCAAAATATAGATATCTTGATGCACTTGGGTTAAGTCACGAAGAAGCTATTCATGGACTTGAACGTCCTAATATATCAAGTATAGAAAATCTCCCCCCTGCAATAAGTCTGTCTTATGAAGGACTACTTATTAAAAAGACAAAGCTAAATGCAGCCGGGATATTAGGAGTATTACCAGAACTCCGGATACTCTTTGCTTCTTGTGGACATATAATATGCCCTAAATGTGGATATACAATAAAAGCGCTTTCTATTGATCAAATCCTAAATGAGATATTAAGACTTCAAAAACAAAGTAAACTAATATTATTAGCTCCTATAACCTATGAAGAAAATATCAAGTGTGTTTTACAAAAACTACTTAAAGAAGGCTTTTCCAGAATAAGATTAAATAATGAAATTCTTCTTACAGAAGAGGCTTTAAGTAAAGACATCTCAGGGGAAAATAAACTTGAGATCGTAATAGACAGACTTATTTTAAAAGAAGGTATTGAAAAACGTTTATTAGATTCACTTCGTTTAGCTCTTTTAAAAGGAAAAGGTAGAGTAAGTATATTGCAGCTTACCCCTTATGAACAAACTTTTGACTTTTGTGAGATTTTAGTGTGCCCCAATTGTAATATAAATTTTCCTACACCATATCCTGAAATGCTATCTCCTTTCTCTAAAATAGGAAGATGTCCTACTTGCCAAGGTAAAGGATTTAACACAGAAGAAAAATGCAAAGATTGTGATGGTACAGGATTAAGTCTATTTGCAAGAAGTATACGTATCTGGAATTTAAATATAGTAGAGTTACTTTCTCTTAATTTTATAGAATTAAAAACTTTATTTGATGCCTTTTTAGAAGATAATCCTTCTCAAATAGCAAATTCAACCAATCCAATATTAAAAAAAGCGAACTTAAAAATATCTCCTAAACCATTAGAAGTTGCAAAACATATAATAAAAGAAATTTCAAAAAAGATATCTTATGTAATACACTTAGGGATTGGATATATAAAACTTAACCACCCTCAGCCTAATCTAGCCGCTGGTGAAATTAGAAAACTAGCATTAATAGCAACTATTTGTAAATCACTAACGGGTGTCTTATTTATCCTAGATGAACCAGCTCTAGGACTATATCCAACAGAGGTAAAAAAACTCTTAACTCAACTTATTAATCTAAAAAAAGCAGGGAATTCTATCTTATTAATAGAACACAACTTAGATGTTATTTCTAATGCTGATTTTATTATAGATATG
>JAMONC010000073.1 GCA_027066725.1 Desulfobacterales bacterium | reverse complement strand
CGGCCGTGTTGGGAACGAAAGCCAACAAAGCCACTGTCTTCTGTGTGAAGATGGGAAGGCTGGCAAGTAGGTTTAGGCTTTTTGCCTAAGTGCCCTAAGCCGGAAGACGACCCTACCATGTAGAGTAGAAACTCTACATGAAAGAATGCAAATATTATTTGCATTCATCCTACGAGGATAGGAGGTTTTTAGCTATGAAATACTTATCAGGATAAAGTCACCCTACCCAATTATTCATCCTTAAGTCTTTAATTTATCCCTTATGGTATGGGAATTCTTTTTTAGAATTCTCATAGAAGGGGGATTTATATTAAAAAATAATCTATAACAGGAGGAGGTTTGGTTATGAAGAAGTGGTTTGTTTGTATGTTAACATTTTTCATGTTAGTGTTTATGTGTAGTGCAAATGGTTTTTCAATGATGCACAGGATTCCAAAGAAAAAGGCTATAATCCTTGCAATGTTTGGGACTGCTTATCCATGTGCTATTCATTCACTTGTAAACATACAGCGTCATGTACAAAAGGCTTTTCCTCATACACCAGTTAAGATTGCTTTTACTTCCAATATCATTCGTATGATTTGGGAAAAGAGGGCTAAAGATCCTAAGTGGCAGCATAATCCAGAGGTCCCTAAAGAGGTACTTTATGTAAAGAGTCTTCTTGGAGAGATTGGTGATTTACAGAATGAGGGATATACACAGATTGTAGTTCAACCTACACATTTTTATGCTGGTGAAGAGTTCTGTGATGTTCTTTCTTATGTACATGGCTTAAATGATATTCATACTATTAAGAAAGAGTGGATGCCTTTTACAAAGCCAATAGTAGTTGGTAGACCCCTTACAGGCATGTGGGGAGTTCGTTATCCTTATCATAAGGATATGAAGATATTGGCTAAGGCACTTAAGCCAGAGGTAGATATTGCAAGAAAAAAACATGCAGCACTTGTTTATATGGGGCATGGAAATGAATATTTTTCAACAGGAGTTTATGCAGAATTTCAAAAAGTTATGCAGAAGATGTATCCAGATGTCAAGATTATCATAGGCACTGTTGAAGGATTTCCTTCACTTCAAGATGCAGTAACATGGGCAAAAATGGCTCATGTTAAAAAGGTGGTTATGTTTCCATTGATGATTGTTGCAGGGGATCATGCTCACAATGATATGGCAGGAAATGCTCCAGATAGTTGGAAGAATACATTTGAGAGAAACGGTATTAAGGTGATTCCAGAGTTTATTGGTCTTGGTGACTTAAATGGAGTTGCTAAAATTTTTGTTGAGCATATAAGGGATGCAGCGAGAGACGGTGGTATACATCTTGATTAATAAAGGGCCGGTGCAGGCAACATTGGCTCTGGCAGGGTCCAAGTTTTTTGGACCTTGCCTCTTTTTTTTCTTGTTATTTTTTTGACATTTCGATATAGTAAAACATTCATATTTTTCTCTAATAGCTACCTTCCTTTAGATGGCATGGCAACGAACCGGCGGCTCTAATTAAAAGAAAAAACAAAAATACGGGAAAGGAGGAAGTAGAGTATGCAGGACAAGTTGGCAAATCCAGCACCATTAGGACTACTAGGATTCGGCATGACTACTGTTTTGCTGAATCTACACAATGCAGGGATTTTCCCTTTAGGAACTATGGTCCTTGCAATGGGAATTTTCTATGGTGGTATTGCTCAGGTAATCGCAGGGATTATGGAATGGGTAAAGGGCAATACCTTTGGTACAGTTGCGTTTATTTCCTATGGATTTTTCTGGGAAACACTAGTTGGACTTCTTTTAATGCACAAACTAGGTTGGTGGGCAGGACCAGCTAAAAGTGCATTTATTGCCTATCTTGTTATGTGGGGAATATTTACATTTTTTATGTGGATTGCCCTTGTAGTAGGAAAGCATCCTATTCCAATTCAGGCAGTATTTGTGACCTTGTGGATACTATTTTTCCTACTTGCCTTAGGAGAGGTTATTCCTAATCCAGCCCTTAAGACATTTACGGGTTGGGAAGGAATCTTATGCGGTGCTTTAGCCATGTATGTTGCCTTTTCTGGTCTTATAAAAGGTGAAAAAGAACAGGCTGCTTCTTAATTTGGATTTTAGTGATATTTAAGAGTTTTCTTTAATTCTTACCATTTGAGAAGAGGTCTACTTTTGCGAAAGAGTAGGCCTCTGCCTACTAAAAAATAAAAAACTTGGCTGTCTTGGCTGTAAGGGGGGAGATTTTTTATTTTTAAGGAGGAATAGATAGCCATGTTTACCCACAATCTAGGTTTCCCTAGAATTGGAAAAAACAGAGAGTTAAAGAGGTTAGTGGAATCTTTTTGGCAAGATAAGATAAATGAAGACGAGCTTTTATTAAAGCTAAAAGATCTACAGATAGATAGGCTAAGACAGCAAAAAGATACAGGTATTGATCTTATTAGTGTTGGAGACTTTTCTCTTTATGATCATGTTCTTGACACCTCTTTGATGTTTGGTCTTATCCCAAAGCGTTTTAGGGATACTTACCTTTTTAAAGACGATGGCTGCATTGATATTAAAAGCTATTTTTTAATGGCACGCGGTGGTAGCGGTTTAAAAGCTATGGCCATGACAAAGTGGTTTGACACAAATTATCATTATATTATACCAGAGATTTATCCAGATTTAGAACTATCTTTGTATCCAAATAAGCTTCTTGATGAAATAAGATTGGCTAAGTCCTTAGAAATAGAGGCAAAGCCAGTTATAATAGGGCCTCTTACCTTTATTTATCTCTCAAGAGAAGAAGATGAATCCTTTGATAAGTGGAAGATTTTAGATCAGCTAGTGCCTTTGTATAAAGAACTTTTTAGGGTTTTATCATCACATGTAAGCTGGATTCAAATAGATGAGCCAATATTGGTGCTAGATTTAGATGAACGTATAAAGGGGCTTTTTAAAGATGTGTATAAGGATTTTACTCAAGAGCTTTCCAAGGTTAATTCAATACTTGCTACATATTTTGAGGGATTAGATAAAAACTTATCCTTAGCAACTTCCCTTCCTGTAAAGTTTTTGCATCTTGATTTAATAAGGGCACCTTATCAGTTAGATGATGCATTAAAAGAGATACCGGATACTATGGGGCTTTCTTTAGGGCTTATTGACGGAAGAAATATCTGGAAAACAGATCTCTACGCTGCATTAGATATATTAAAAAAGGCTGAGAAATCTCTTTCTAAAGAAAGGCTTTGTATAGCACCTTCTTGTTCCCTTCTTCATGTACCAGTCGATTTGGAATTAGAGGATAATATCTCAAATGATATAAAGATATGGCTTTCATTTGCAATACAAAAGCTAAAAGAGCTTAGGATATTGGCTGATAGT
>JAMONC010000072.1 GCA_027066725.1 Desulfobacterales bacterium | reverse complement strand
CCCATCTGTCCTTGGTTGTTTTTTATGCTTTATGCAATCTAAAAAATGCCTGCACTCTTCTTTTAATGGCTCTTTAGCCTCTAGCGGAATAAACTCTTGATTTGCCTTTATGGCTAAGGGTACCATCCCTTGCCATTTAACATGATGAGGATAAACAGAGAGTTTTTTCTCCCATGGTAAGGTATCATCAAAAACAGCCATTTTTTCTTCACCAACTATAACAAGCTTTTGCTCTTTAAATGGATGTAGCCAAGAGACAAATATATGGGCTTTAACTCCACTTTTAAATGATAATAAAGAAACAGTAACATCTGAAATATGTTGATGTAAGTAATTGCCACCTTGTGCCTGAACAGACTCTGGCATCTCTTGTAGGAGTCCTAAAATAATGGATACATCATGAGGAGCAAAAGACCACAAGACATTTTCCTCTCTACGAAGTTTTCCCATGTTAAGCCTATTTGAATAAATATAACGAATACGCCCCAGCTCTCCACTATCTATCATCTCTTTTAATTTCAATATAGCAGGATGATACCATAAGAGATGTCCTACCATTAATATAAGCCCTTTATTGTTAGCTATATCTACCAATTCCATTCCTTCTTTTTCTGAAAGGCAAAGCGGTTTTTCTACAAAACAGTGTTTACCAGAAAGAAGTGTTTCTTTTACAAGGGTTGCATGAGTCTCTGCAGGGGTTGCGATAAAGATTGCCTCTATATTAGGATCATTTAAAATTTGGGAAAATGCCCTACTAGTTTTTATGTTAGGATAGTCTTTTTGCGCCTTTTCAAGCACATGAGGATCTGTATCTACTAAGGTATCAAGAACAGAAAGTTCATAGAGATTTCTTAAAAGATTCTTTCCCCAATACCCAGCTCCTACTAAGGCTACCTTTGGATAATCCATATCTTAAAAATCTCCTTGTTAAAAAACTCTATTTTTTTAAAACTCTTAAGATTTCCTCTACATATCTTTTGCCAATAAAATTTATATCAAATTCCTTTGCTCTTTCTTGTCCTAATCTTTTATAATGCTTCCTAATTTCTTCTGAAGAACTCATCTCAATCATTGCATTTGCCAAAGCATCTTCATCTTCCATCGGCACAAGCATCCCAAATCTTCCATTATCTAAGATCTCTTTTGGTCCATGAGGACAATTTGTAGCTATCACAGGAGATCCGGCTGCCATTGCCTCTACTAAAACATTGGGCCACCCCTCATATCTAGAAGGAAGAATTGTAGATATAGCTTTAGACATTAGCCCCCATATATCTTTTCTCCAGCCTAAGAATAAAACCCTATCAAATACTCGTAATTTTTTAGATAGCTCTTTTAACATATCTAAATCAGTACCACTTCCAACTAAAATCAGTTTAGTATTTGGATACTTATTAAAAACCTTAGCAAATGCCTTAATAGCTAAGTCTTGTCCTTTATGTAATATATTAAGTCTACCTGGTACTAAAAAATATTGATTAAAATCAGTATGGTAACTCTCTATGGTTTTTTTTATTTTTTTGATATCAACTGGATTTGGTATAACACTTAGCCTTGATAAAGATATATTATAAAATTTTGATGTAGCCTGTTTAACTCCTTCAGATACACAAATTATTTTATTGGCATTAGGATATAACCATCTAGCACTCTGCACTATAAGAGATGATATAAGCCCCTTGTTAGTCCTCTTATATTGATTAAATGGATCTATTCGTTGGGATACTATAACTTTATATTTTAGTAACTTAGATATGAAAAGATTTATTATATTAGCTTGTTCCATAAAGCTTAATACAACATCTGGCTTCAATTTTTTAGCTAGCTTATAGAATTTAAAGATATGAAACGGGGTATTTAACAAATGTGATTTATAAGAAGACAGTTCCTTTGAAATAGAAATAAGATTAAAGTTCGCCTGAGGTAGTTCATATTCAATTTTACCTTCTAATAATATTAGAGTTAAATCAAAATATTTTACTAAAAAAGGAATTAAATTTACTGCAACTCTTTCAGCCCCTCCCCCTCTTAAAGAAGGAAGTAAAAATAATAGCTTTTTCTTCTTTTTCATAAAGCTAGTTTATTCCTTAAACCACCATCTATACCAAAGCCCCAAAAACAAAAGTAACCAGAGCCTATGTCCTAAATCTAGTCCACCTTTTATATGAGTGTTTAAAAGTCTCTGTGCCTCTTTTTTATCTATAAAAACTGGAAACTCGTCCAATATATCTAAAAATATATCTTTAAAATCATCCCTAAACCAATCTCCAACAGGTACACTAAATCCATGTTTAGCCCTTTTTAAAGGCTCTTTAGGTAAACACTTAGAAAAACTCTTTCTTAATATATACTTTGTAGTAAAACCACGAATCTTATATTCAACTGGAAGCCTACAGGAAAACTCTACAATCCTATAGTCCATAAAAGGTGATCTTACCTCAAGCCCCTGTGCCATACTAACTCTATCCACCTTTGTTAAGATGTCATCTGGCAAATATGAATGAATATCATTTAACATCATAAAACTAATAGGGTCTAATTTCTCAGCGAGATGCGCTGCTTCATCTGACTCTCTAGGACAGGCTAAAGATGTATTAATATCTGGCATAAGCTTTATGAGTTCTTCTTTACTAAAACATGCACTATAATAATTTGTAATATCCTCCATTGTCTTTTGATCTAACCTTGCAAATAACTTTAACTTTTTTATCAAACTCTTTTGATAATAAGAGGTAGACTCTGGTAGAAGTTCTATAAGTTTATTTAAAAAATTCTTTCTAATTCCTTGAGGAAGTTTTTTGTACCAAAGGAGTATCTTTTGTGCAAGATAGCGCTGATAACCACCAAAAAGTTCATCTCCCCCATCTCCTGAAAGAGCTACCTTAACCATCTTTACTGTATGAGCACATAAAAACCATGTAGGAATAGCAGATGAATCTCCAAAAGGCTGTCCGTAATGTTTAACAAGCTTAGGCAATATATTTTTTAATTTCTTTATATTAAGAGATAGTCTTTTTTCATGATGTGCAGTAGAAAAATAACAGGCAACATCCCTTGCAAAACCTGTCTCATCAAAACTGTCTTGATCAAAACCTATACAAAAGGTGTGAAGCCTCCCATGAGGGATAATTCTCTTTATCAAAGAAACAATAACACTAGAGTCAAGCCCACCAGAAAGAAATGCCCCTAAAGGCACATCACTTCTAAGCCTTATATTTACTGCATCTGTTAAAATATCGCATAACTCTTCTTTTAAGCCTTCTTCATCTTTATATTTATCTATTTCTAATGGTGGAGACCAAAATCTATTTATAGAAATCTCTTGGCTTACATATTCAAGATAATTAGCAGGTCTTAACTCATTTATTTCTTTAAATA
>JAMONC010000071.1 GCA_027066725.1 Desulfobacterales bacterium | reverse complement strand
AGATGAAGAAAACAGGATGCGTTTTTCTACAGATAAGCTCTACTTTGCTCCTCCAGATGAAATGGCAAGGCGTTTTAGTGATGTTCCAGAGGCAGTTTCTATAACAGAAGAGATTGCCAATAAGTGCCATGTAGACTTTGAACTTGGTAAACATCACTTTCCAATTTATCCCCTAAAAGAAGGTGAAACCTATGAAGAGTTATTTAAAAAGGCAGCTAGAGACGGGCTTAAAAGAAGAATTGAAGAGCTAGGGCTTAGTGAAGAAGAAAAAAAGATATATAAAGAAAGGCTTGAGTTTGAGATATCTGTTATATGCCAAAAAGGGTTTCCTTCTTATTTCTTGATAGTAAGTGATTTTATAAACTGGGCAAAGTCTAAAGGCATACCAGTTGGCCCTGGTAGAGGATCTGCTGCAGGTTCCCTTGTTGCCTATGCTATGAGGATTACAGAGATAGATCCTGTTAAATATGGGCTATTTTTTGAGCGATTTTTAAATGTTGAGCGCCAGTCTCTTCCTGATATTGATGTTGATTTTTGTATGAGAAGGCGAGATGAAGTGCTTGAGTATGTGTCTCAAAAGTATGGTTCAGATTATTGTGCACAGATTATTACATTTGGTCAGCTTAAGGCACGGGCTGTTATAAGAGATGTTGGAAGGGCACTTGGGCTTTCATATCCAGAGGTAGATAAAATCGCAAAGCTTATCCCTGAACAATTTAAAATAACCCTTGATGAGGCTTTAGAACAAGAGCCCAAACTTAAAGAACTTTCAGAAAAAGACCCAAAGATTAAAAACCTTATAGAAATAGCAAGGGCACTTGAAGGGCTTCCTCGCCATACATCTACCCATGCAGCAGGTGTAGTTATATCAGATAAGCCTATGGTAGAGTATCTTCCTCTTACTAAGGGCCAGCACGGTGAAACTGTTACCCAGTTTGACATGAAGTGTGTAGAGAAAATTGGCCTTATTAAATTTGACTTTTTAGGCTTAAAGACCCTTACAGTTATTGATGTAGCCCTTAAGCTTATAAAAGAGCATTATGGTGAAGAAATAGACCCATCAAAGATACCTCTAGATGACCCTAAGACCTTTGAGCTTTTATCAAAAGGGGATACAACCGGTGTATTTCAGCTTGAAAGTGCTGGAATGAAAGACCTCCTTCGCCGCATGAAGCCATCTACATTTACAGATATGATAGCACTTGTGGCACTTTATAGGCCAGGGCCTCTTGAAAGTGGAATGGTGGATCAGTTTGTTAAGGCAAAGCATGGTGAAATAGAAGTAAAATATCTACTTCCGGAGCTTGAACCCATATTAAAAGAGACCTATGGGGTTATAGTTTATCAAGAGCAGGTGATGAAGATTGCCCAGGTCCTTGCAGGCTATAGCCTTGGTGAAGGTGATATACTAAGAAGGGCAATGGGCAAAAAAAAGCCAGAGGAGATGGCTGCCCAAAGGGATAGATTTTTAAAGGGTGCAAAAGAAAAAAATATTCCAGTAGATAAGGCCCAGACCATATTTGATTTGATGGAAAAATTTGCTGGCTATGGCTTTAATAAAAGCCATTCTGCTGCCTATGCTTATATAGCATATCAGACTGCTTGGCTTAAAACCCATTACTTTGTTCCATTTATGGCATCTCTTCTTACAAATGAACTTGGTAACACAGATGGAGTGATGAAGTTTATAGGAGAGTGCCAGTCACATGGAGTAGAGGTTTTGCCACCAGATATAAATAAAAGTGGGCCTGATTTTACTGTAGATGGAGATAAGATTCGCTTTGGTCTAAGTGCAGTAAAAAATGTTGGCTTAGGTGCAATAAAGTCTATTGTAAAAGAGCGTAATGAATCTGGTCCTTTTAAGTCATTTTTAGATTTTTGCATAAGGGTAGACCTTAGAAAGGTTAATAAAAGGGTTATAGAAAGCCTTATAAAGTGCGGGGCATTTGATTCTTTAGGACATAAACGCTCTCAGTTGATGGAAGTATTAGATACTGCCCTTGAGGTTGCTCAAAGGAAAAAAAGGGAAAAATTGGCAGGGCAGATGTCTTTATTTGATATGCTTTCTGGTTCTTCAGAAAAAAATGAGCCTATAGATGAGCTTCAAATACCAGATATTGAAGAATGGCCTGAGCTTGAAAAACTCTCTTATGAAAAAGAAGCACTTGGCTTTTTTATAAGTGGACATCCTCTAAAGCCATATAGAGAAGACTTAAAGCGGATGGGTGTTATAGATTGTGAGGAGATTTCAAAGTTATCTGATGGAGCAAAAGTGGCTATATCTGGTATGATAAGAAGTAAAAAAGAGATTAAGACCAAAAAAGGCGATAGAATGGCCTTTGTGGTTATTGAGGATTTAAAGGGTTCTATTGAGGTTGTTTTTTTCCCTGAGATATTTATTAAATCAAGAGAGTTATTTTTAAAGGATGAACCAATTTGGATACAAGGTATTTACAAAAGGGCAGAAGGGGAGCAAAAGATACTTTGTGAAAAGGCAAAACGGTTAGAAGATGCACTAAGTAGTCATTTAAGTGCTATTAATATAAGGCTTGAGAGTACAAGGGTTAAAGAGTCATCTTTGCTTAGGCTTAAGGATGTATTTAGTAGATATAAAGGTGAAATCCCTATTAAGATTAATATTGTTGTTATGGGTAAGGGATGTGTTTGTCTTGAATTACCTGAGGTATGGCAGGTTAATCCAACTGGTGAATTTTTTGATGAAATAGAAGAAATAGTAGGCTATAGAGCCGCATTTCCAGAGTATAATAACCATAATAATCACTTAGAGGATAGTGGATTAAATTTTAGTTAGCTTAAGGGGAGGAGAGTATGTGTGTATATTTTGATAAGCCAGGTAAGGATAATACAGAAAAAGCCCTTGATGCAATGGTTGATGCCATAAAACAATATGGGATAAAACAGGTAGTTGTTGCATCTACTTATGGTTCTACAGGTCTTGAAGCAGCAGAGAAACTAAAGGATATGGATGTAAATCTAGTAGTTGTTACCCATAATGTTGGCTTTAAACAGCCAGGTACAATAGAAATGTCTCCTGATATGAAGGCAAAGCTTGAATCATTAGGAGCAATTGTATATACAGGTACAATGCCATTTAGAAGCATTGGTACATCTATTAGAGAAAAGCAGGGCTATAGTCAACAAGATTTAATTGCAAATACATTGAGAATCCTTGGACAAGGGCTTAAGGTATGTGTAGAGATTGCAATGATGGCATCTGATGCAGGCCTTATTACTCCAGATGATGTAATATGTGTAGCAGGTACAGCAAGAGGGGCAGATACTGTAGTGCAGATTGCACCAAAACCGTCAAATATGTTATTTGATTTAAAAGTAAAACGTGTTTTGGCAAAACCTGTT
>JAMONC010000070.1 GCA_027066725.1 Desulfobacterales bacterium | reverse complement strand
TTGTCTTAATACCTTTCCTGTTACCTTATCCTTAATTTCAACAACCAACTCCCCAAACTTGCTTTCAAAGTGCCAAGATATTTCAAGATGATCTTGGTCAGATAGATGTTCTTTTAGTATTTCTACCGCTTCTTTTGCCTCCTGTTCTTGTTCATGAGTATTGTTTGAGTTAATATTTATTCCCTTATTTAAAGACCCATCCGTACCGATTTTTTTAAAAGAAGTTTTTTCTGCTCCCGATACAGGTTGTATGGCAACCACCTGTTTAGGTTCTACTCTAGAAATACTTAATATAGGTGGCCCAGCTCCTGGGAGCTCAATGCCTTTAGGATCCATGGCTACCTCCCTTTAAATCCAAGTGCATCCCTGCACAATACTAAGGCAATACTTCTATTCTCCTTATCGCCTTTTTATCACATTGAGTTAAAAAAATTACTTTATTAAGAGAAGTGAGTTAAAAATTTCTAAGATTCTCCTAAGATAGACATCAATTCTTTAGGATCTACTCTAACTCCCAGGTAGCTTATTCCCCAGTGAAGATGAGGTCCTGTAGCCCTTCCAGATTTGCCAGATAACCCAATAACTTGTCCTTTTTTGACGTATTGTCCAGTTAATACATAGACCCTAGAAAGATGGGCATATAAGGAGTAGAGTCCACCACCATGATCAATAATTACAGTTTTCCCACTTAAATAGCAGTTTCTGACAAGTGCTACCTTACCAGAATTTGTTGCTTTTACAGGAGTGCCATAAGGAGCTTTTATATCTACCCCTCTATGTTGACTCCTAGGTTCTCCGTTTAGTATCCGTTTTAATCCAAATTCACTTATGATTTTTCCTCTCACAGGCCAGATAAATGGTGGAATCCAAAGTACATGTTTATGTACTTTAGATACAACTTTTTCAATAATTCTTTCATCTTGTAATACTCGTTTGAGGATTGATCCTTTTAAATCTACCATTTTTTTAGGTAGATGCAAAAATTGTTCGGGGAAAAAACGATATGATATATATATATTAACTTTTGTTGTTAGTATCTTATTGGCTTTTCTAATTTTTATAATCAAGGGATAATATCCAGGTTTATTTTTTAATCCAACTCCCAACAAAAACCAGTATTCATTTGGCCCGAATGGATAAAAAGGTATATCTTTTCCTAGAAATTTTATATCTACAATTTTTTCATTTGATTTTACTTTTATTCTTGATACAGCAATATCTCCTATTGGTATAGGGTTAGGATCAAGTGTAAATTTATCTATATAGTTAAAAAGGTTTTCCTGATTTTTTATAAAAGAAAATGATACTGATACATCTAAAAAAAAGAGGATAAGAAAAAAAACTAATATCTTAAATATCTTTTTTCTCACAAGGTATCATCCTTTCTTTTTTATTTTTCATTATTTTTTATCGAAATCTTTTTAAGTTCTTTAAATATTGATGGTGAAGGAGATCTTGTAACTTTACATTCAAATGAACCATTATTGGTAACTACAGATACAAAAGTTCCACAAGGAGCTTCTTGATAGGAACGTATAAGTTTTTTATTATCTTTTTTATACACAAGACTATAACCTCTTTTTAAGGGTTTTAGAGGACTTAATGCATCAAGTTGTTCAGCTATTATATATAGCTTTTGTTTTTTATTTGTAAGTTGAATTGTTATACTGCTTTTTAAGTCTTTAAATAGTGTTTTTAAGTTAGATTTAGTAAGGTTAATTCTATTAATAGGATTCTTATCTAATAAGTTTTTATGTGCATTGTGAAGTCTGTTTTCAGATTCTCTTACCTTTTTGTTGATATTTGAATTAAGTACATAAAGGTACTCATTAATTTTTCTTTTATATAATGAAATTTTTATTTCTGGACTTTTAAGTTGAGATTTAATTAAACTGAGATTATTTCTTTTTTGATTTATCTTATTATTAATACAAAAATCTAATTTATTTTTAATTGATAATATTGTTTGTAACAATTCTGTTTTTTGAGGGAAGATAAGTTGAGCTGCAGCAGTAGGGGTTGCAGCACGTCTATCTGCAACAAAATCACAGATTGTAAAATCTATTTCATGTCCAACTGCAGATACTATAGGAACCTTACACTTAAATATCTCATAAGCTAAGTCTTCATCATTAAATGCCCATAGGTCTTCAATAGAGCCACCACCACGTGTAAAAACTATCACATCTTTTGATGTAGCTATTTTTTGAACCGTTTTTAATGCAAGTATAAGTTCTTTAGGAGCATCTTCTCCTTGCACTTTTGATGGGCAAAGGATTATTTTGGCTCTAGGAAATCTAGACCTAGCTGTTTTTATAAAGTCGTGGAGGGCTGCACCAGTTGGTGATGTTATTACAAATACTGATTCGGGAATAAGAGGAAGAGGTAGTTTCTTATCTTCATCAAATAGTCCCTCTTTATATAATTTTTGTTTAAGTTGTTCAAATGCAAACTGAAGAGCCCCTATCCCTGCAGGTATAATCTTTTGAACTATAAGTTGTAAATCACCTCTTGCTCCATAAACATTTATTCTGCCATATAATAAAACATCTTGGCCTTCTTCTAAGTCAAAGT
>JAMONC010000069.1 GCA_027066725.1 Desulfobacterales bacterium | reverse complement strand
GCATTAGATCTGAACATAACAGCCTTAATCTGGCTTTTTTCGTCTTTAATAGTAAAATATAAATGGCCAGAAGAAGGCTGTCTTAAATTAGATATCTCTCCTTTTATCCATAAAAAACTAAATTTTTCATCAATAGTAGCATTAATTAAAAGGATTAATTCAGAAACACTTAAGGCTTCATCCGGGTCTATTACATCAAAGGCTCCATCCCACTGTTCTAGTTCTTCATTTGGGAATAAATTGGATAACAAATGGTCCATTTTATTTTTTACTAACTAATGAGAAAATTTTTTTAATATATCAAACATAACATAATCATTTTTATTTTGCACTAAAGCCTTGATATAGATTTTATAGTGTTTTACTTTTTTGGTAAATCTTTATAAAACCATAAGTGGGAGGGCATATGTCAGAGCAAGAGGTAAGGGAGAAGGAGACAATAGATGAAAAAAGAGAGCATATTCCATTACCAGAGGTTACATTTTCTACTTTTATTATTTCTTTAAATGATTCTGCACTTGTAAGTCTTGGGGAAATTGCCGATCCCAATTCTGGTAAAAAAGAAAAGAATTTAGCACTTGCTCAACATATTATTGATACCTTAGCTATGCTTCAAGAAAAGACCAAAGGCAATTTAGATGCTGAGGAGTCTTCTCTTTTAGAGCATATCTTGTTTGATTTAAGGCTAAGATATGTTAAAGCCAAATCATCATGAATAAAGGTGCAAGGCTTTTAACTCCTTCAAAGATAAATTTATTTCTATACGTATTAAGAAAGCGGAAAGATGGCTATCACGAATTATTTACTTCTTTTTTAAAGGTTTCACTATTTGATGAAGTATTAATATATTGTAATAAAGAGGGTAATCGTACTATTTCTTTAGAAGTTTGTTCTGATTGTAATCTTTCAAGCGGCAAAGACAACTTATGCTATAAAGCAGCAAAAGAGTTTTTATATGTTTTTAAAAAAGATTGGGATATAAAGATAAGATTAAAAAAAAATATACCTATTGGAGCTGGCTTGGGTGGCGGAAGTAGTGATGCTGCTGCAACAATTAGGATCTTAATGACGTTTTTGTCAGATGCTGAAAGGCTTAGATGTGGAGAAAAGATTTTTGATTTAGGTCGTAGACTTGGAGCAGATGTTCCTTTCTTCTTATATGATGAAGTTTTTTGTATAGCAAGAGGAATTGGTGATGAGATAATATCCAAAAAAGCACCAGAATTTTATTTTGTTTTGATTAATCCCAATTTTTCTGTTGATACTGCATGGGTTTATAAGAATTTACGGTTGACAATTCCGAAAGATGACACTATTTTTGCCGATGATCAGAATCTAGAGAGATTTTTGTGGCATAATGATTTAGAAGATATAGTTATTGAGAGTTATCCTGAAATAGCTTATATAAAGAAGCTTTTTTTAGAAAAAGGGGCGTTAGCCTCTATGATGTCAGGAAGTGGCTCAAGCGTGTTTGGAGTTTTTAGAAGTAAAGAAGAGGCTTTTAAAGTAAAACAAGAGATTGAAAAAAGCCATAAAGATTTTAAAATATATATAGTTACGGGGACTGCTCAACCCAAAATAGAATTTTTATAAGATGGCTTAGAAAAACACGGTTGGGGTGTCGTCAAGTGGTAAGACACGGGTCTTTGGAACCCGCATTCGGAGGTTCGAATCCTCCCACCCCAGCCATAAATTTTTATAGTAAAGAGTTATGAGAAGGAAGTTACAGAACCATGCCACTTTATAACATAAAAGTCTTTGCAGGTAACTCAAATCCAGCCCTTGCTCAGGAGATTTGTGATTATCTAAGTATTCCTTTAGGCAGGGCTTCAGTAAGGACATTTAGTGATGGTGAGGTTTTTGTAGAAATTGGTGAAAATGTAAGGGGAGCAGATGTATTTGTACTTCAGTCTACTTGTCCTCCAGTGAATCATCATTTAATGGAGCTCTTGATAATGATAGACGCCCTAAGAAGGGCTTCAGCAAGACGTATTACTGCTGTACTTCCTTACTATGGCTATGCAAGGCAAGATAGAAAAGCTGCGCCAAGAGTTCCTATTTCTGCAAAACTTGTAGCAGATATAATTACTACTGCTGGTGCAAGAAGGGTTCTTGCAATGGATCTTCATGCAGGGCAGATTCAGGGATTTTTCAGCATACCAGTAGACCATCTTTTTGCTGCTCCTATTTTACTTAATTATATAAAAGAAAATTTTGATGATGATTTAGTTATGGTTTCTCCTGATGCAGGTGGAGTGGAAAGGACTCGAGCTTTTGCAAAACGTTTAGGAGCAAGTCTTGCCATTATAGATAAGAGGCGCGAGAGACCTAATGAATCACAAGTTATGAATATTATTGGAGATGTAAAGGGTAAAACTGCCATAATCCTTGATGATATGGTAGATACTGCAGGTACTCTTTGTCATGCTGCTAAGGCTCTTAAAGAACATGGTGCCAAACATGTACATGGTTGTGCTACACATCCTGTTTTATCTGGTCCTGCAGTTGAACGCATAAAAAAATCTGAATTAGAATCTTTAGTGGTAACTAATACTATACCACTGAGGCCAGATGCACAAAAGCTTGACAAAATAAAGGTGCTTACAGTTTCTACTTTATTGGGAGAAGCTATAAGACGTATACATAATGATGATTCAGTAAGTTCATTATTTGTGTAAAAATTTTTCTGTTGCCAAAATCAAACAGCCCCTGTAAATAAGAGGGGCTTTTTCATGCTTTAAGCACTTTATTTTTTACTTTTAACGTGTTTTTATGAAACAGGCGTTATAAAATACTGGGTAAGGAGCCTTAAAAATGGATCAGGTAAGCCTTTCAGCAATAATTAGGACTAAAACAGGTAAATCTGTTGCAAGGAAATTAAGAAAACAGGGGATTTTGCCTGCTGTACTTTATGGGCCAAAAACAAAATCTATACCTTTAGCCGTTAGTGCTCATGAGTTTAAAAAGATTATTACTAAGATACCAAGACAGCAGGTACTTTTTACTTTAGAGTTAAAAAATGAAGGGGAGCAAGAAGCTGTAGAGAAACGTACTGCTTTAGTAAAAGAACTACAACTTCATCCTGTAAGTGATGAGATCCGTCATATAGATTTTTATGAAGTCTTTATGGACGAAGAAGTAGAAACTGAAGTCCCAATTAAAATTGTAGGTACGGCTAAAGGTGTTGAGACGGGTAAGGGTATGCTTGAGCTTCTTAGAAGAACCCTTACAATTTCTTGTTTGCCACTTTCTATCCCTAAAGAAATTCCTGTAGATGTTTCTGATTTAGATGTTGGGGATGCCCTTCACGTAGAAGACCTTAAGGCTGAAGAGGGTATTACATTTGTAGATGATCCTGATACTACCATAGTGACAGTGGTACCAACTGAAGCTGAAACCTCTGAGGAAGAGGCAGAAGCAGAAGAAGAGACTGGTACAACTGAAGAATCATCTGAATAATATAAAAAATTGGAGTCCAAGGTTGTAATAGGGCTGGGGAATCCCGGCCCTAAATATGAAAATACTCGTCATAATATAGGGTTTAAAGTTTTAGATTCTTTTTTGGATCTCTTCTTAAAAGAGCAAGAGTGTTTCCGTACTATAAATAGACTTCATGCTGAGGTCTGTGAAATTTTTTTGAAAGGGGAAAAATTGTTTTTTGTTAAACCCCTTACCTTTATGAATGATAGTGGGAAAGCAGTTTTAGCTCTTAAAAGAAGGGGTATTTTAGGTTCTGAAGATAACTTTTTAGTAGTACATGATGATCTTGATATACCTCTGGGGCGTTTAAAATTTGCTAGAGATGCAAGTTCGGGTGGACATAAAGGAGTAGAGTCCATTATAAGAGCTTTAGGACATAAAAATTTTGATAGATTAAGAATTGGTATAGGAAGACCTAATTCTAAAAATGAAGTAGTAAGATATGTTCTTGAACCTTTTTCTAATGATGAGAAAAAGATTATAGAGGACATATTAAAAATAAGTGCTGAAGCTATATTTTGTTATTTGACTCAAGGCTTACAAAGAGCTATGAATAAATATCACAAAATAAAAATAGAATAGCTGATGGTAAAGTTACAAAAGTTGATAGCTATTGTTGATCCTAAAGAGGTTTTTTGGATTAGATATATCTTAGAAGCTTATGATAATCTCTTTTTTATGCGCACTAAAGAAAAAAGCATCGCTCTTATCGAGATTTCACACCACAAAGCATGTCAAAATGATGTTATTGAAATTATAAAAGATATGGGACCTAGGATAGGGTTAAAGGGTTATTTTATAGAGAAAAGGTTATGAGAGCCTACTTAAAGATTGTTTTTTGTTTTTTCTGTGTTTTTTTCTTTATATTTTTCTATTTTCTTCAAAATTCTTTTAGTGCATATCTAAGTATAAATCCCAAAGTAGAACCTTATTCCCTTAACTGGTGTATAATTACTGCACTTAAGAGGAATTTAACTCTTAAGGAGAAAAAGCTTTCTGTTTTAGAGAGTCAAAAGGATGTAACAATACAATTTAAAAAGATGCTTCCAACTATCTCTACTAAGTATTCATATGTAGGACTTAAAAATGTCAATGTTATAAATATAATGGGAAGGGATATAGCAGTATCTTCTCATGATAACTACGATTGGCAGATCATAATTAGTCAGCCAATATTTGAAGCTGGAGCACTTTTAAACAATTATAAAGCAGCAAAAATTAAAAAAAGAATAACAGAATTAGAGTTAACTAGTTTAAAAAATCAAATAATAAGAGATGTTAAGATTGCTTATTTTAAGCTTTTAATGGCAAAAAAGATTTTAGAAGAGCGAAAGAGTGCTGTTAAGCGTTTAAGGTCACATTTAATTGATGCTAAATCTCTTTTTGAAGTAGGACTTTTGGGCAAAAATGACTTACTTGCAAGCAAAGTTGCTTTATCGCAGGCAATACAAGATGAGATTAAGGCAAGTCATGATGTAATGCTTTTAAGATCTCAACTTAATCTTTTATTAAGAAGGGAATTAACAGCTCCTTTATATATTAAAGATAGTTTTATTATACCAGAGAGAGTTTTGTCTTTTAGTAGAGCATTATCTATGGCTGTTAGAAACAGACCAGAGCTTAAGGCTGCAAAACTTGCTATAAAAAAGGCAGAACTTTTGTTAGATATAGCCCGTTCTAATTATTTACCCCATATAAATTTAAATGCAATTTATGATAGAAAGGGCATTACACCTGATCTTTCAGATAATCCTTATGGCCAACATGAATCAGAAGAAGTTAGTGTAGTTGCAACTTGGAATCTATGGTCTTGGGGGGCTGATAGAGACAGATGTCAAAAGGCGTCATATTTTTTGTCTCAAGCAAGGATAAATTATAAAGTAATTTACAATAACATATCTATAGAGGTACAAAGAGCACTTTTAAAACAAAAAGAGGCGTTAAACGCTTATAAAGTGGCAAAAGAGAGTTTACAACAAGCAAAAGAAAATTTTGATATAAATCAAGAAAAATTTAGAGAGAAACTTGTTAGTAATACAGATGTATTAGATGCTCAGGATCTGCTAGTAAAGGCTCGTACCAGATATTTTAAGGCCCTTGCAGACATTTCTATTGCAACTTCACAACTTGACTATGCTATTGGAAAGGCTTACCAATAAGAATCCACCAAAAACATTTACAGATATTAAACAAAAGGCTAAATTAGAAATAAAGGACTGAAGGTAAGATACAATGAAAAGGCTTTATATAGCTACATTTGGTTGTCAGATGAATGAGTATGACTCCATAAGGATAGAGGAGTTATTGTCAGATAATTATAAAAAAGTTTTTGAGCCAAAAGATGCAGATCTTATAATATTAAATACTTGTGCAATTAGAGAGAAGGCAGAACATAAGGTTTATAGTCTTCTTGGACGTTTTAAGCATTTAAAAAAGAAGAATCCCAGTCTTATACTAGCAGTAGGAGGCTGCGTTGCTCAGCAAAGAGGAGAAGAATTTTTTGAGCGTTTTCCTTATTTAGATATTGTTTTTGGCCCTCATGCTATTTTTAAACTTCCAGAACTAATTAAAACATTAGAAATAAATAGAAAGCATCTTTGTATTAACAATCTTGAACCGCATTTTGTAATACCAAGAGCTAGAGGACAGCTGTGGGGTATAGACTCAGTTAGGGCTTATGTTACAGTAATGCAAGGGTGTGATAATTTTTGTACATATTGTATTGTTCCTTATGTACGTGGTAGAGAAGCTAGTAGACCTCCGGGAGACATTATAGATGAAGTACGTTTACTTGTTGCCTCAGGTATAAAAGAGATAACCCTTTTGGGACAAAATGTAAATTCTTATGGTAAAAAGGAGCAAGGCTTTCCAAGCTTTGCCCAATTATTAAAAGAAGTATCCAAAATAAAGGGATTAAAAAGGCTTAGGTTTACAACAAGTCATCCAAAGGATTTATCACCTGATCTTATAGAATGTTTTTCTCAAATAGATAATCTTTGTCCACATATCCATCTTCCTGTTCAAGCTGGGTCAAACAAGGTTTTAAGAGCTATGAATAGACATTATACTAGAGAAAAATATTTAGAGCTTGTTTCAGACTTGCGAAGTGTTTGTCCAGATATTAGTTTAACAACAGATCTAATTGTTGGATTCCCTGGAGAAACTCAAGAAGATTTTGAACAGACACTTAGTTTACTTGAAGAAGTGAAATTTGATCAGATATTTGCTTTTAAGTATTCTCCTAGACCAGGGACTAAAGCTGCTAAGATGTCTAATCAGGTTCCTGAGTTAGAGAAGAAAAAAAGACTAGCTAAGGTGTTAGAGCTACAAGATAAGATAGGATTACAAAGGCTTTCAAGATTTGTAGGTAAAAATATTAAAGTATTAGTAGATGGGGTCTCTAAGTCTAATCCTAAGCAGTTATGTGGAAGAAGTCCAGGGAATCATGTTGTGAACTTTGTTGGGACAAAGGATTTGATTGGTAAGGAAATAGATATTTATATAGAACATGCTTGTCAGCATTCTCTTAAGGGAAGAATTTTAGATAAAAAGGGCACAGGGGGAGAATTTATACAAGAAGTTGTTAACGGATAAAGGAGAGTCCTTGAGGAGGTGTTATGGCGCCTATTCGTATGAACGTGCATGCAATTACAATAGACCAGCATTCAAATACACCTATTTTAATATTAAAGGAAGAAGATGGAGAAAGAACCCTTCCTATCTGGATAGGTCTACTAGAGGCTACAGCAATTGCTACAGAACTTGAAAAGATATCATTTGCTCGTCCTATGACTCATGATTTAGCAATAAATTTATTAAAAGCAATGGGTATAACTATCCCTAAAATTGTTGTCAATGATTTACATGATAATACTTACTATGCACTTATAACACTTGAACAAGGAGATAAAACAATAGAGGTGGATGCAAGACCAAGTGATGCAGTTGCGCTTGCTCTTCGGGCAGGAGCACAGATATATGTAGAAGAAGATGTACTTTTGAAATCCCAACCACAAAAGGGTACTCCTGCAACAGAGATTAATTCCGATGAGGAGAAGAAGTGGGCAGAGATTCTAGAGGAGCTTGATCCTGAGGCATTTAAATACAAGATGTAAAAAGGGAATAACATGTCTAGCTTATTAGTAGATCTTCATTGTCATTCTATATTTAGTGATGGAGAACTTATCCCTGCAGAGCTTGTAAGAAGGCTTGAAGTAAGAGGTTATAGTTGTGTTGCTATTACAGATCATGCAGATCATTCAAACATAGATTTCATAATACCTCGCATTGTACAAGCTGCAGAGGTCTTAAATAGATCATTTTCAACAAAACTTTTGCCAGGTATAGAGCTAACACATGTACCACCTGAATTGATCCCAGAACTTGCTATACAGGCAAGAGAGCTAGGGGCAAAGATTGTAGTAGTTCATGGAGAAACTTTAGCTGAGCCTGTAGCACCTGGTACAAATAGGGCAGCTATTGAATCTGATATAGATATACTTGCTCATCCTGGGCTTATTTCTGTAGAAGATGTAGCTTTAGCAGCTAAAAGAGGGATATTTTTAGAGCTCTCTGCCAGAAAGGGACACTGCCTTACAAACGGGCATGTTGCCCGTCTTGCAAGGCGTTATGGTGCAAAATTGATTGTTGATTCAGATGCCCATGCCCCTGAAGATTTTATGATGCCTGGGGAACCACAAAAAATTGCAGAAGGAGCCGGTCTTTCACCCAGTGAGGTGGAAGAGCTATTTAGTAATTTACATTCATGGCTTGAGAAGAAATTTCAGCTTGAATTACCAGACCCAGACTGAATTTTAACATATTTCTTGTTGGATTTGTTGTATTAATTTTATAGGATCAAAGGCTTCTCTTATAGGTCTTCCAATTACTAAATGAGTAGCTCCATTTTCTATAGCATTTTTAGGAGAAACTATTCGTTTTTGATCATCGTTCTTTATTGTTGTCTCAAGCCTTATCCCCGGAGTTACTAGTATGAAATCATATCCACAACTTGCTCTTAACATCTGGGCTTCTTTACCAGAGGCTACAACTCCATCTGCTCCAGCATTAAGTGCTGCTTTAGTACGAGACAATACAAGTTCTGATACAGATCTATTGTACCCCATCTGAGTAAGTTCTTTACTTGCCATGCTAGTAAGCACTGTAACTGCCAAGACCTTTATATCTTCTTTGGCTTCGCAGGCAGCTTTTATAATGTCTTGATCACCATGAACTGTAATATAACTTATGCCTTTATTATTTAATTGACGAACAGCATTATGGACAGTTTGGGGGATATCATATAGTTTAAGATCAAGCATTATATTATGTCCCCGTTCAATAATCCAATCTACAATTTTAAATCCTGAGCTTAGGAAAAGTTGAAGTCCAACTTTAAAAAAAGAAATACGAGGTTCTAAAAGTTTTACCCATTTTTGGGCTTCTTGTTCATCTGCTACATCCAAAGCAAAGATGATACGTTTAGAACACTCAATATCATCCATGTTTTCCCTCCCATCTTAAAAAATTTTTTAAAAACTAGCATAAAAATTGTTAGATATCTATAGATATTTTTTAGAAATATACAGATGGTTGAATATTTTGTTTGGTGGTTTCCAAGATGGCATGAAAAATGTTGAGCATGAGGGGCGGATTCTATATCCGTCCTTATAAATGCGTTTTTATTTTGAGTCGGGGCAGAAATAGATTCTGCCCTAGAAAATTAAATATTAATGTTAATGTTAAAATATTACACTTTTTATCCCTTGACTTTATTGTAAATGTGCTTATTGTTTCAGTTGGAAGTCAGAAAAAATATAATAAAATCAATAAGATATGTTATGTATTAGGGGAAAGGAGGTGAAAAGACATGTTTGAAATTATGCCAAGATCTCCAATAACTGAATTATCTAATTTAAGAAGAGAATTAGATAGATTATGGGAGGATTTCTTTGGAGCAAAGGATATAACTCCAGCAGAGGGTATTTGGGGCCCTGCTGTTGATATATCTGAGACTAAAGATTCTTTGATAGTAAAGGCAGAATTGCCTGGTATGGAACCAAAAGATATTGATATTTCCCTTTCTGGAGATACCCTTGTTATAAAAGGGGAAAAGAAACAAGAGAAAGAAGAAAAAGGAGAGAACTTCCATAGAGTCGAGAGACGTTATGGAAGTTTTGCAAGAACTATTAGGTTACCAGTAGAAGTAGATAGTGATAAAATTGAAGCTACCTATAAACAGGGAGTACTAAAAATAGTACTTCCTAAAAAAGAAGAGGCAAAACCTAAACAAATAGAAATAAAAACAGAATAATTAAAAAAAAACAGTTGTAAATTACTAGCTACAAATCATTAATTGTAGCTTAGGTTATGTTCTTTAATAAAAATTCCTTAAATGCTTCTGCAAGAGGAGAAAGCGTTCTTGAATTATGATAAACAAGGTAAAACTCTCTATATAACTTTACTCCTTTTATAGAGATAATACGAAGGCGGCCAAAGCGGACATCGTCTTCAATAGAGCGTTTTGATACAATAGCACAACCGATGCCCGCTTTAACCGCCTGTTTTATTGCTTCATTGCTACCAAACTCAGCTACAATGTTAAAAGATGAGAAAGAAAAACCGAGAGCCTTTTTTAATTGCTTTTCTGTACTAACTCTCGTCCCAGATCCGGCTTCCCTTACAACAAATGGAAGCCTTTTTAGTTTTTCTATTTCTACTTCTTCTTCAGAAATAGGATTACTTTTATTAGAGCAAATGAGAACTAATTCATCATCTAGACATTTATCAAATTTTAGTTCTGGATAGTTTAAACTAGCTCCTACTATACCAAGCTCAATATCCCCAATACATATGGCTTCAGTAATTGTATGAGTATCAGATACCTTAAGATTGACCTTAATCTTTTCATGGTTCTTTTTAAATTTTCCTATTATGTCTGGCAAGATATATTGCCCTGGTATATTACTGCCACCTATTTCTAAGTTTCCTTGATCACCTTTTTGAAAAAGAGATAGCTCTTTTTGTGCTTGTTTTTGTAATTGTATTATTTTTTTTGCATAAGGATATAAGATTTGGCCTGCTTTTGTAGGTATTATTTCTCTTCCAGAGCGGTCAAATAGTTTTGTTCCTATAGTATCTTCTAGAGATTTTATATGACCACTTATTGTAGGTTGTGTGAGATTTACTTCTTGTGTAGCTTTGCTAAAGCTTCTTTTTTTCCATACTGCTAAGAATACTTGTAGTTGACGAATTTCTAACACCTTTTTCTCCTCCAAAGACGACACTCTCCTATTGACGCAATTTTCTATATTACTGCGCCTAACCTGTCGCTAAAATTCAATTTTTAATGGGCTATCCTCCATCCATGGACTAGCCACTTTGAAAATATATAGATTGTCAAAAACAATCTACTAAAAATTAAAATACTAAAAAATCTTTAAATATCAAGAGATTAACTACAAAAACTTCAATTTAATTTTAATGCTTCAAGATAAAGTTCTATATACTTCTCCCTAACCTTTTCCCAAGTATAATTCTCAAGTATATGTTTTATTGCATTAACTTGCATTTTTCTAATTGCACCAGGGGAGTATTTATAGAGTCTTAAGGCACGTTGGAGGGTCTCTAATAGGGCGTCTACACTGTGTTCTACATACCCAAATCCATTAAAGCCGTCTTTGACCTTAACAAGTCCACCCGTAAGACGTACAATTGGAAGATTGCCCATGAGTTGAGCCATAAAATCTGTAAGTCCACAGGGTTCATATAATGAAGGGATTACAAAGAAGTCTCCTGCTGCATATATCTGATTTGCAAGTTGAGGATTATAACCAATATGTACTCTAATTCTACCCTTAAGGTCTTCTCTATCAGCAAGATATATAAGATGATTTTCGATATTTTTTGAACCACTTCCTAATATAACTACTTTAAAATCTTTTTGTTCTGGGAGTAACCTTTCAAGCGCATGAGCCAATATATCTATTCCTTTTTGTTCTGTAAGTCTACTTATAACAGTAACAAGAGCTTCATTTTCTTCATCAGTTAAAAAACCATACGTCTTTATATTATCTCCTGGTTCATCCTGGTTTCTTCTTAAAAGAAAGTGTTTACATATACTTTTCCCGCCTAAGTCTCCATTTAAAGGGTCAAATCCTGCTGGAATACCTAATTGTTCAGGTTTTCGTGGATCAAAATATTTGGGATTTATACCATTTGTAATGCCTCTAAGTTTTATCCCTTTATCTTTTAAGGCATGTCCTAGCCAGCCAGTCATAGCATCTAATTCTGTCTCTTGAAGTTCTCTTGCATAATTTTCACTTACTGTATTAGCTATTGCGTAACTGGCTCCGGCCATTAAAGGATCAAAAGAGCCATTTAAAAGATTAGTATGTATTGTATGCCAAGGAAGGGATGTGTTTGCTTTGGCAAAGGGGAGATCATCCACATCTTGGTGGTATCCCATTCCTGCATTGTGGATAGTAACAAGAGCACCTGTTTTTCTAAAAAATTGTCTATAGCCTTCAAGCTCTCTCATTAGAGCAGGAATAAGTGCAGTATGTCCATCATGACAATGAAATATCTTAGGAGTCTTTTGATAATATGCACAAAGTCCTAAAACAGCCTTTTGTAATAACACATTCATTGCAAAATAATCAAAATGTCCTCTTCCTTTTACGCGATTTGGATCTCTTTTTTCATCTTCTTCTGTATATGTATAAACCCCCATTTTTTCTAAAAAACGCTCTGCACCAACCAGGATAATATTAACTTTATTCATCTTTGTTTTAAGAAACCAAACCTTTTCTCTTCTCTCTTCATGGGCATAGTCCATATCCACCCAAAACTCTATATCTAGAGGTTCAAAACCCATAGTTTCAGGTTTTATAAAGCCGTAACATGGTAAAAATACGGTTACATCTATCCCAATTTGGGCAAGTGCCTCGGAAAGCTCTCTGCTTATATCCTTTACACCGCCAGCTCCAGCAATTTGTCTATATTCTCTGGTTAACATCCATAATGGGCTTATTTTTTTTGCTACTTCTTGTTGCATTTAAAAGACCTCCTTAAAAAAGGGGCAAAAATTTATTCTATTAAATGCATCGTGCACAAGTAAAGCCCCCTTGTCAAGATTGTAAAATAGAGTTTATCTTGGAGTTCCAGTATTTTTTTGATAAAAACG
>JAMONC010000068.1 GCA_027066725.1 Desulfobacterales bacterium | reverse complement strand
TATTGAGAAATGATATAGGAAAGCTTTCTTTAACAGGTAGTGTAAGTGTACCTGAACTATTCTTGGTAGAAAGATATGAAACGCTTTTTCAAATGACATCAAAGGTACAAGGTATTCTCCCAAACAACTCATCTTTTAATAAAGTATTAAGAGGATTATTCCCCTGTGGATCAGTAACAGGTGCCCCTAAGATACGCACCATGGAAATCATAGCAGAATTAGAAAAAACGCCTCGTCAGATATATACAGGCTCTGTAGGATTTATATCTCCTGAAAAAAAGGCTGTTTTAAACGTAGCTATTAGAACTATAGTCATTGATGAAAAAACTAACCAGGCAGATATAGGAATTGGAAGTGGGGTAACAATTGACTCTGATCCTGAAGCAGAATATGAAGAATGCCTATTAAAGGCACGCTTTCTTGAAAAAAGAAGAAAAGAATTTTCATTGATTGAAACCCTTCTTTTTGTCCCCAAAAACTTTAAAAAACCCTTTTATAAAACTCTATTAGGAGATTGGCCTATAAACATAAAAGATGGAATAGTCTTATTGGATTATCACATAAAAAGGCTCTTTGAATCTGCACACTTCTTTGGATTTTTGTTTGATGAAAGACAATTTATAGAGCTTTGTTATGAGATAAAAAATAACATAAAAGATTCTCCTAAGATTGTAAGAATACTTTTAGAAAGAGATGGAACCCTAAGCTTTGATATAAGGGATTTTGAAATCCCAGGAGATATTGTTACTATTAAACTAAGTGACAAAAGGGTAAATACCAAGGATGTATTTTTATACCATAAGACTACTAATAGAGAACTATTTAATAAGGAATTCTCTAAGGCAAAGCGCCTTGGTATATATGACTTTATCTTTTTAAATGAAAAAGATGAAATAACACAAGGCACCATTAGCAATATTATTATAAAAAGGGGAGAAAAATTTTTTACTCCACCTATTGAAAGTGGTCTTTTAAACGGCTGCTTAAGAAGTTTCTTATTAGACAGAGGAAAGATAGAAGAAAAACCTCTAAAATTAAAAGACATAAAAAATGCAGAAGAACTCTATATTGTTAATTCTGTAAGAGGAATTTTAAAGGCAAATTTTATTAAATAAAAAATTTTAAAAAGGAGCAGTACATAAATATATTATGAAGACAAGATATATAATCGGAATAGACCTTGGCACAACTAACAGTGCAGTTGGCTACATAGACCTACATGATATAACTCCGGGTGCTATAAATATTAAAAGTTTTGAGATACCCCAACTTGTTGCGACATCACTTGTTGCTTCACGTCCTGCCCTACCCTCCTTTTTATATCTTCCTGGGGAATATGATCTTGAGCCTGGGGCAACAGCACTTCCTTGGGATGAAAACAGAAAATATGCGGTTGGTGAATTTGCTAGAGATCAAGGGGCTCTTGTTCCACATAGGTTGGTCTCTTCTGCTAAGAGCTGGTTATGTCACGGAGGAGTAGATAGAAAGGCAAAGATTCTTCCCTGGGGAGCAGGTGATGAAGTAGAGAAGGTATCTCCTGTTGAGGCCTCATCAAGGTATCTTAGCCATATAAAAGAGGCATGGAATTATAAGATGCCAGAACCTCTTGAAGATCAGCAGATTATATTAACAGTTCCAGCCTCTTTTGATGAAGTAGCAAGGGAGCTCACACTTGATGCAGCAAAACAGGCGGGCTTAAAGAATATAACCCTTCTTGAAGAGCCACTTGCAGCATTTTATGCATGGCTTGCAGATCATGAAAAAGACTGGCAAGAAAACATAAAAGATCAAGACCTCATTTTAATATGTGACGTTGGTGGTGGTACAACAGACTTTACATTAATAGGTGCTAATGTAACAGAACAGGGTCCTGTACTTGAAAGACTTGCAGTAGGAGACCACCTACTTTTAGGTGGTGATAATATGGACCTAGCTTTAGCAGCTCTTGTAGAAAAATCATTTAAGACAAAACTCGATCCTGCTAGATGGCAGACACTGTCACATCAATGTAGGGCAGCAAAAGAAAAACTTCTTACTAAAGAAGATATCCAAGAAGTTACCATAAGACTTGCAGGAAGAGGCCGTTCACTTATAGGTGGGACTCTAATAGCAAAGCTAAAAAAGGAAGAGATACTAAATATATTGTTAGATGGTTTTTTTCCTGAAGTAGACATCAAAGATGGAGAAAAAATTGGACAAGAAGAAAGTGCATTAAGGGAAATGGGACTCCCCTATTGTAGTGATCCTGCAGTAACAAAACATCTTGCAAGATTCTTATTAAGACAAGGACAAGGGAAAATCCCTACCCTTATACTCTTTAATGGTGGTGCACTAAAACCTGAGATAATTCAGAGGCGTATATTAAATGTTATTGGCAAATGGGGGAAAAAAGAAATTGGTGTATTAAGCAGTCGATCCCTTGATCTAGCTATCTCTTTAGGTGCTGCCTATTACGGACTTGTAAAACAAGGACTCGGATTAAAGGTGGGTGGTGGATGTGCAAGGGCATATTTCGTAGGAATTCAAGGCAAAAATAAAGAAAAGGAACAAGCAGTATGTCTTATTGAACGAGGCTCTGAAGAAGGGGAAGAGTTTGAGATAGAAAAAGACTTTGGTGTTCAGACAAATAGACCTGTAAAATTTACCCTCTATTGTTCTACCACAAGACAAAGTGATAAGCGCGGAGATATTATATCAATTAATAAAGACGACTTTGTAAAATTACCACCAGTACAAACTGTACTTAGATATGGGAAAAAGGGAAAAATAGAAACTATACCTGTAAGAGTTGGGGCTAAGCTTACAGAAATAGGTACTCTTGAGCTATATTGTCGCTCAATTAATACACCGCACAGATGGAGGCTTCAATTTAACTTAAGAAAGGATGAAAAGGATAACATCTCACAACAAATAGAAGGTGTAAGGGTTGTTTCAAAAAAGAAAAAAAATACTGAAAAAAGGCTTACAGATTCAGATATAAAGGCAATAGAAAGGGCTAAAAATATCTTAGATCAGTGCTTTAATCCCAAGAGTGAAAAAGATGCCATAAAACCAAGCCAGCTTACTAAGCTACTTTCTCAAGCAATAGAAATGGAAAGAGACCTTTGGCCACTTTCTATATTACGTGCCCTTTGTGATCATCTTATAGAACTTTCTCCCTCAAGAGCTAAAGCTCCCAGTTATGAGGCTAGATGGTTTAACTTAACAGGCTTTTGTTTAAGACCTGGGGCAGGAGAGGCAACAGACCCATGGCGAATAAAGGCACTTTGGCCCTTGTTTTTTAAAGGACTCTTTTTTGCCAAAGATCAGCAATGTCGTCATGAATGGTGGATATTTTGGAGAAGGATTGCAGCAGGACTTACTAAGGGGCAACAAGAACAGATTCTTTCTCTAAT
>JAMONC010000067.1 GCA_027066725.1 Desulfobacterales bacterium | reverse complement strand
TGATAGAAAAATTCTATTATTTTCGAGTATTAAAAGCTTTTGAGAGATAAGTCTTGATATTGTGCTATTATAATATTTAAGTGCGTTAAATCCCCATTTTTGCTCCATTTCATTTATATTAAATCCCTTTGTCATTCTTAGTGCCAAGATTACAGATTCTCTAAATCGAGCTTTTTTATCTAATTTTTCTGTCTCTATCCAAAAGGGGATTTTAGCCGAGTTTATAGCCTGCAGATATGATTTAAAACCAGATGGATTTTTACCTCTTATGGGGGGTAAAAAACTTACAGCACCAGGACCTATCCCTAAATAAATTCCATTTTCCCAATAATTTATATTATGCTTACATTCATGACCTTTTAAAGAAAAATTTGATATTTCATATCTATGGTAATTATGTTTTTTTAATTCTTTTATAAGAAATTTATATATATTTTCACTGCGTTCTTCATCTTGTAGTTTTAACTTTCCTTTTTTATAAAGGGCATAAAATGTTGTTTTAGGCTCAATATTTAATTCATAAGCAGATATATGATGAGGTTTAAAGAAAAGGAGTCTTGAAAGGGTTGTCTTTATATCTTCTATACCTTGCCCAGGCCAATTATATATAATATCAACACTTATATCTAATTGCCTAAAACCTTTTGCCATCTCAATTGCTGATAATCCTTGCTTAAGGCTATGAATTCTTCCAAGTCGTTTGAGCCCTTTTTCTGTTAAGTCTTGTATACCAATACTTATTCTTGTAAGTCCAACATCTACTAATGCATCTAACCAATCTTTTGTAAGAGATTCTGGATTTGCTTCTATAGTGAATTCTACCTTTTGGTCCCAATTAAAGAGCTGAAAGGCTTTTTTTACAATATTTTTTAAATCTTCTTTATCTACAAGGCTTGGGGTTCCACCACCAATATAAAGTGTAGAAAAGATGAGGGAGCTTACATATGGGTCTTTAGCCCAAAGGCCAAGCTCCCTTTCTACTGCAGCTAATATGGTTTTAATCTTTTTTGAATCAGTAGTTACATAAGATAAAAAGTCACAGTAAGGACATTTCTTTTTACAAAATGGTATATGGATATAAAGACCTACCATTAATAACTATGTTAGTATACCTCTTCAAGAAGAAATATATCTCCATTTTCCTCATTTATTACAACACCAGGGTAATGTTCCTTTATAAAATTTTTAAGTAAGCCCCTAATTTCTGGGGCAGTCTTAGCTTTAAGTACCTTTTCTACTAATTCGACACACTTCTCATGATTACTCTGTCTAATCATCTGTTTAACCCTAGGTATGGATCTTGGATGCATACTTAATTCATCTAGTCCTAACCCTACCAATATAGGTACATAGAGCATTTCTCCAGCCATTTCACCACACATAGCTACTTCAATACCTGCACTATGTGCAGCAGTGGCTGTTTGATAAATCATTCTGAGAATACCTGGGTGAAGAGGTTCATATAGATGGGCAACGTGTTCATTTACTCTATCTATTGCAAGAGAGTATTGGATTAGGTCATTTGTACCAATACTGAAAAAGTCGACTTCTCTTGCAAGGATATCTGCCATAGCAACAGCAGTTGGAACTTCAATCATTAAGCCTATTTTTATGTTAGGATCAAAGTCTTCCCCTCTGGCTCTCAGTTCTTCTTGGGTTTCTTTAACATACTTTTTTACAAGCATTGTTTGTCTATGGCCAGAGATAAGAGGGAAAAGTATCTGAATGTTACCAAATGCACTTGCCCTTAAAATAGCTCTTAGCTGAGTCCTAAAGAGTTCTGGTTCTTTAAGGCAAAGCCTTATTGCCCTAAGCCCTAAGTTTGGATTTTTTTCTTCTCCCAGAGATATATTTGAGACAAATTTATCTCCTCCAATGTCTAAAGTACGAATAGTTACAGGATGAGGATATAGCCTTTGTGCTGCATATTTATATGCCTCAAATAAGATATCTTCACTAGGCAGTTCCTTTCTTTGAAGATATAAAAATTCTGTACGAAATAACCCAATTCCTTCTGCTCCATAGTCAAGCACAGATGCTATCTCATCTAGGAATTCAATATTGGCTTTGATTGTTACCTTAAAGCCATCAAGGGTTTCAGCAGGAAGTTCCCTATATTCAATAGTTTCTAAGTGTTTTTTAATATATTCTTTTCTTCGTTCTTCATATTTATGAAGTAGCTCTTTATCTGGAGAAATGATTACCTCTCCAGATATCCCATCTACAATCAATATCTCACCAGATAAGATTTGAGTGCTTGCAGATTCTAAACCTACAACTGCAGGGATACCTAATGATCTTGCAACAATTGCTGTATGGGAAGTCCTTGATCCCATATCTGTTATAAATGCCTTTACAAACTCAGGGTTCATCTGAGTTGTATCTGCTGGAGAAAGATCTTTAGCTACAACTATGACTTGTTCATTTAAAGAGGATAAATCTTCAGAGACATCTCCTGCAAGGATATTTAATACCCTTCTTGCTACATACTCTACATCTTCTACACGCTCTCTTATGTAGGGGTCTTTTATACGTTTAAAAAGGACTCTTATTTGCTCTAAAGATTTTTCAAGTGCCCACTCAGCATTAATTTTATTTTTAGATATAAGGTTTAGTGTACGATCAAAAAGCATCTTATCTTTTAGCATCATAAGATGCGATTGTAGCAAAGATGCATGATCTTTAAGCTCATCTGGCAAGTCTTCCATAATTTGTTTTATTTGTTCTCTTGCCTTAGAAACAGCCTCTTTAAAACGATTGCATTCCTTTTCTATCATATTGGGATGAATATTAAAGCGAGGAACTTTGATTCTTCTGTTATCAAAGTGATATGCAGGAGCAATTGCTATACCAGGAGATACTCCAACCCCTTTAAGTATTATTGGACCACTTCTGTGCTCTAGATTCATCGCTATCTACCTCTTCTACAAGCCTAATTCGCAGCCACATACCTAGTCTATTTCACCAAAGCAACAGTCTACTAATTCACAAAGAGCCTTCACTGCCTCTTTTGCATCAGGTCCTTCTGCTTTTACGATTAGTTCACTTCCTTGAGGACATGCAAGGGTTAAAACCTCTAAAATGCTTTTACCATCAACAGCTTCCCCGTCTTTTATAAGCCATACTTTAGCTTCAAATTTACTTGCAAGTTGAGCAAATCTTGCAGAAGGCCTTGCATGGAGCCCTAATCTGTTTTTGATCTTAATAATTCTTTCGTATTGCATGAATATAAAAATCTTAACACGTCTAATCTATAAAGAAAATACAGAAACTTTTAATTGATTAACGCCTAAAATACAAGTGTTATGCCCAAGTTTTTCTTTTTAAAAGAACTTCATAGGCATTTTGTAACCTTATAAATTCCTCATGTGATCCACCATGATCTGGATGTTTTTTTAGTGCTTGTTGTTTAAAATATCT
>JAMONC010000066.1 GCA_027066725.1 Desulfobacterales bacterium | reverse complement strand
AAAAAGGAGGTCGGGAAAATGAATTTTGAACTTACATCACCCGCCTTTCCACCAAATGGTGAAATACCAGTAGTATATACTTGTGATGGTAAAGATATATCCCCTCCCCTTGAATGGGTAGGAATTCCTCCTGGCACTAAAAGCTTAGTACTTATTGTAGAGGACCCCGATGCACCAGACCCTGAAGCTCCCCGGATGGTATGGACTCACTGGGTACTCTATAATATACCACCTACTTCACATGGTCTTCCCGAAGGTGTAACTCCTGATGAACTTCCAGCAGGAACAAGACAAGGATTAAATGACTGGAAAAGGACAGGATATGGAGGGCCTTGCCCCCCAATAGGAAGACATAGATACTTTTTTAGATTATTTGCTCTAGATACTATACTTCCTGACTTAGGAACTCCTACAAAAGCAAAACTTGAACAAGCAATGAAAGGCCACATCATAGCAAGAGCTGTATTAATGGGTACTTATGAGAGAGTAAAATAAAAATTATCCTAAAAATATTCCCAATAAGAATCTTTTATCTTTTTAATAAATCAAGAGGGGATTTATTTTTTGATTTTTCTCTTATATTTGGTCAATGGAGCGAATGAGGATATAGGAGGCTACGATGTCTGGTAAAACTTGTTTCCCTGAGATTCTTGTTGCTAAAACTATTGAATTTGTACGAGTGCGAGAAAAAGAAACTGGTGGATTTGGTGCAACTCCTCTTTTACCCGCAACAGTAGAAGATAGCTATCATGCCCTTATGATATTAGCACTTATTGAAAAAAAGATTCAAAAGAAAGTATTACCAGTTGAAATAAAAAAACATGAAAATTTCCTAAGGGAAAGAGAACATGGATTTATAAAAAGTGCAAAAACAATGTTTCAGATAGCTAAGTCAATGAAAATTTTAAATATAACACCCGATTTAAAAATTCTTAATTCTTTTTTAGAACAAAGACTCTCCCATAATATTCCTTTGGAAGAAATTTATTATTGTGCGAGGATATATAAAGAAATTTTAAATAAAGATATACCTAACTTTTCAAACGTAGGAAAAGTCAAAACTTGGCGTACTGCCAAACAATTATGGATGCATATATACTCAATAGGAAAGGAAAAACTTAGCAAAAAAGAAAGACAAGAATATATAAATTGGTTTCAAAACTGCCAAAATTATGATGGTGGATTTGGCTTTATGCCAGGTACAACCTCTTATATTGAAAATAGTCATCTTTGTTTAAGAGCTCTTTATTGGCTAGGATCTGCCCCCAAAGATAAATTAGGAGCACGAGGATTTATACTTGCATGTACAACAGCAAGAGGAGGCTTCTCTCGTATTCAAGGAGCAGCTCCATTTTTAGATGCTACTTGGCATGGCATAGCTGCTCTTAGTTATACATGTTAAGATAACTAATTTATATCAAATTTGGGTAATGGTTCAAACTTATTATTCTTGTCTAATAAATTAGAAGAGGAAAAAAAGATTAATTCTTCGTGTTCTAAGTTATACTGATAATAAAGGTGTATAGCCTTTATACGAAGTTCATACTCTGCTGTTGAAATCCTTGCTCCCTTTAGGCCTCCTCGAAGGTTTATTTCAGATAGATATGTAGTACCATCATCTTTTACCATTAAATCTATATGTGCATAGGGGAATTTCCCTCTTTTCATAACTTTTTCACAAAGGATTAACTGATCTTTGCTAAGTTCATACCCTCCAAAATTACCACCAAAAAAGAGATTATTTCTAAATGTATTTGGATTATGCCTCCAATATGCCTCTATATAATCCCCTAATATTACCACTCTTACATCTTTTATACCCTCAACAAAAGGCTGTACTACAAATGGATAGGTTAGCCCTCCAAAACAAGCCTGATTATATACCTGTTCTATAGACTCCCACTTATGGATCCCTAATCCACAATTAAATCTATTTTGTTTTGTAATTACAGCACCTATATTATACTTACCATAAGTATTTATCATTTGAACCATATCGTGTTTATCTCTTGCCACAAAAGTAAGGGGTACCATAAACTCTTTATAAACACTTGCTTGAAGACATTTTGATCTACTAATTAATTGTGAGATAGCAGATGGAAAAATTTTTACTCCTCTTTCAACTAAATCTAAAAATAAATATTCTTCTGAGGGCTTTATATTTAATAGTCCTATTAAGACATCATTTTCCCCCAGGGTAGAAAACTTTTCTCTAAATTCCTTATTGGTTAGGATAAAATGTATATTGTTTGACAATTTTTGCTCCCAAAATATTTTTTTATCCAATAATCTAGATACTAAACTTTAGCAATATATTTAACAGGATAACCGATAAAATTATAAAAATTACATAAATTTTTTAATACTATAGTAAATAAATACAAAAATGTTTGCTATAATTGCAAAGGTGTCTTAGGGTTAGCTAGTTTTTTATGTTTTTATAACCCAAAATCAAGTTCATAAGGAGGTTATATCGTGATTGTAAGACCTTCCCGGCTGTCTATGGAGGAAAAAGAAGAAGTACTTAAACGTTTATGGAAAAAAGATCCATCTCTTTGGTCACAGGACCCTCTCATACAAAAAAATATTGTTAATCGGCTTGGCTGGCTAGACGTATTACCTAAGATGAAAAACAATTTAACTGAAATTATTGATTTTTCTAAAGATATAAAAGAGGAAGGATTTTCTAAAGTAGTACTTTTAGGTATGGGAGGCTCTAGTCTATGTCCTTTGGTAATGTCAAAAATATTTGGCAATCAAAAAGGGTGGCCTAAATTAGTTGTACTAGACACTACAGACCCAGACGTTATAGAAGAAGCTGTCTCTGATGATGAAATAGAAAAATGTTTTTTTATCTTTGCAAGTAAATCTGGCACAACTATTGAGCCTAACACTCAATTTGCCTATTTTTGGGAAAAACTAAAAAAATCCGTAAAAAAACCAGGAGAACATTTTGCAGCCATCACAGATCCTGGCACTCCATTAGATGTACTTGCTAGAGAAAAAGGATTTAGAAAGTGTTTTTTAAACCCACCAGATATTGGTGGAAGATACTCTGCTCTTTCATATTTTGGATTAGTACCTGCTTCACTTCTTGGAATTGATATAAACAAGATATTGGAAAAAGCAGAAAAGATGATAGCCTCCTGTGGTCCAGATGTACCAATCGATAAAAATCCAGGATTTATATTAGGTGAATTTTTAGGTGAAATGGCTGCACAAAGCAAAGACAAACTTAGCTTCTTAGCTGATCCCGATATAGAGCCATTTGGATTATGGCTAGAACAACTTATAGCAGAAAGCTCTGGTAAAGAAACCTTAGGAATTGTTCCTGTAGTAGGTGAGAGCCCCGGTATCCCAGGGTTTTATGGAGGGGATAGAATCTTTGTATATTTAAGGACAAGTGGGGAATTAGATGATTTTGTAAAAGAACTTAAAGAGGCA
>JAMONC010000065.1 GCA_027066725.1 Desulfobacterales bacterium | reverse complement strand
CAAACTTATTAGTTTCTTCATTCCAATCAATAATGAGATACCAAAGAATCATAATAACTGTAATGAGGATTACACTTCCTCCATAACCTAAATAATCTGGTAAGTATATTGGCTTCCCAAGTTTGTATAAGAATCCTGTTTGTGCGAAATAATAACGGAAGATAGAATTACTAAGGGCAAACATAGTAGCAACCACTATAAGTTTGACCTGTCCTTCTCCAACTCTCCATAAAGAGCCTGTTCCACAACCACCTGCTACTACCATTCCCATACCAAAGATGAATCCACCAATTAATGCCCCCCACCAGAAACAAGGTGTTACGTAGAGCATCTCAGGTCTAAGTCCCATATATTTAATAATAGCTATACCTAATGTTCCTATTATAAGACTTATTGCAACAGCTTTGCCCATTCTGGCATCACCTGTCATAAATGGCTCACGGAATCCATTAACCATACAGAATCTGCTTCTTTGGAATACAAATCCAATGGCACCACCAATTAATAGATAACCTGCCATTAAATCTGCACCACTTTTTGAAGAATTTGTATAAGCAAAGGCTGCTATGATCATTATTAATATTGCTATAAAACCTACTGCAGGAGGTATCTTCTTATCTAATAGGGTAGGTCCTGGAGGTCCTGCAGGAATATGTTCCATCTCCCAAAATAGATATTTAAGTCCTATTGCAACGCCACATATAAGACCGATAAACATAACTAAACCGTTTGCAGCTAGATTTTGTGTTGCACTGTAAAAGCCTCCAACGTTACAACCAAAGGCAAATGCAGCACCTAATCCCATTAGTATACCAGAGAAGAAACCTTTTATTAGTTCTAATACCGGAGGAACTCTAAAGGCAAATTCTTTACCAATAACTGCAGATATCCATGCACCTGCTAAAAAGCCAATGTCTATAACTGAGGAAGAGAAATAAAGTGGATGTGGTGGAGGTTGTTTCCAGGCAGAGAATAATCCAATTGAATAAAATAGCCAATCTGCCCAGTTACGAATACCACCAACAATTCCAAAGGGTCTGTGCCATGCTACCATAAATACACACAGAAAGGCAATGACGATTCCACCTGTCATTGGGGACCAAGTGGTCTGGAAAAACGCTTTGTAATTTTCTTTTATTTTATCTCCGAATGCTCCCATTGCATCCCCCCACTTTAATAGTTATTTTGGTTTTGTTTATTTTAGCCTGACGAGCAGGCTTTTTTTGTAACTAATAAAAAATTTTTATGCTATTTTAGATAGCAATAATGAAAAAAGCACCTATATCGTTTCGGGTGTACCAAAATTAACCTATGGTGTCAAGTCCTCAAATGAAGAGTTATTCATTTGCATATCAATTAATAAGTTGTATAAGTCGTTATAACAACAATAAAGAGTTGAAAAGGAGACATGTATGAAAAGAGCTGTCCTAACAATTTTAGGAATAGTTACCTTTGTTTTTTTATTAACTTCCTTTTCGTATTCTATGGAGATTTCTCCAGGTCTTGAGAAAACAGTTCTCTCTAATGGACTAACTGCAATAGTTAAAGCAAGTCATAGGGCACCTGTTGTTGCTGTACAGGTATGGGTTAAGGCTGGTTCTAGATATGAGACAGATAAGGAAGCTGGAATTACTCATTTGATAGAACATATGATATTTAATGGGACTAAACGCAGAGGCCCTGGGGTTATAGCAAAGACTATAGAAAGTATTGGTGGAACAATAAATGCTTATACTTCTCTTGATTATACGGTTTATCACTGTCAAGTTCCTAAACAATATTTAGATACTGCACTTGATGTATTATCTGATGCTGTATTTCATTCAATTTTTGCTCAAAATGAACTTAAAAAGGAAAAAAAGGTTGTTCTTGAAGAGATGCGAATGAGAAACGATATGCCTGAGTCATGTCTTTCAAACCTACTTATGAAATTATCTTATAAAGTCTATCCTTACAGGCGTCCTGTTATAGGATATCCAAATACAGTTAAAGCAATTACAAGGCAAGATATCTTAAATTATGTTGCAGAAAGATATAGGCCATGCCAAATGGCTGTTGTTGTAGTAGGGGATGTAGACCCAACTCAGGCACTTACGCAGATACAGAAATATTTTGGCTCTGAACCTAAAAAACCACCAGTTAAAGTCAACTTCCCTCAAGAACCTATTCAGACACAGGTGAGAGTTGCAGTCAATCATATGGATATATACGATGGTTATCTTGCTATATCTTTTTCTGGAGGTCCTAATTTTACTTCAAAAGATACGCCTGTCTTAGATGTAATGGCAGCTCTTTTGTCTGATGGTGCAAGCTCTAGATTAGTACATATCATAAGAGATAAGCTACAACTTGTACAAAGTATTGATGCGTATTCTTTTACTCCAGCAGGTCCTGGGCTTTTTGAAATAACAGCAACACTTGATCCTCAAAATACAGATCAGGCTATCTCAGAGATACTAAAGCAGATATATCGTCTTAAGTATAATCAAGTACTTAATGAAGAACTACAGAGGGCTAAGGTTCAGGTTGAAAGTGAATTTATTTATGATCAAGAGACTATGGCTGGAGAGGCACAAAAACTTGGTGTCTTTCAAACTCTTGCTGGAGATCCAGGAGCAGTCCAGAAATATCTTAAAGCCGTAGAGTCTGTAACTGCTGCAGATATAATGAGAGTTGCTAATAAGTTATTTAAAGATAACAATATTAATGTAGCAATGGAGCTTCCAGATAATACTACAGTTGATCTTAGTCCTGATACCCTTATCCCCATAATTCAAGATGCAGAGCTTGAGGCACAAGGGGTACAGTCTTCGTCAACTACATCAGTTGTTTATCCTATAAGGCGTCTAGTACTTTCAAACGGATTAACCCTTTTAATGAAAAAGACACCAGGGGTCCCTGCTGTTGCTATTAGGCTTGTGTTCCCAGGAGGCCTTCGTTGCGAAACCCCTAAAGATGACGGAATATTTGCATATTTAGCTCAAGTTTGGCCAAGAGGAACTACTGAACATAGTGCTCAAGGGCTCTCAGAGACTGTTTCCGAGTTAGGTGGTTCTATAAGTGGATTTTCTGGTATGAATACCTTTGGACTTAGAGGGCGGTTTTTGAGCTCTACATTCTCAAAAGGACTTAAACTATTTGCAGAAGTAGCACTTGATCCAACCTTCTCACCGGATGAAGTAAATAGGATAAGACCCATTATGCTTGCTAAATTAAAAAGACAAGAAGACAGTCTTCCAACAGTTGCTATGCTTGAATTTAGAAGATTGCTATTTAGCCCTCATCCTTATAGTATGAATCCTTTAGGGACAAAGGATGTAATTGAAAAAATTACGTCTAAAGACTTAAAAGATATATACACTCAGTATGTAGTACCAGATAGAGCAGTACTTGCAATTGTTGGTGATATAGATATAGATAAAGTAATTGCAGAAGTTAAACAATTGTTTGGTAACTGGACAGTT
>JAMONC010000064.1 GCA_027066725.1 Desulfobacterales bacterium | reverse complement strand
AGAAGGGCATATAAGCTAAGTAATATAAGGAGGGTTGGCAGATGAGAAGTTATGTTTATAGGGTAGGGTTATTTTTGTTTATTTTTTTATGTTTGATTGTTTTTTCAGGTATTAATTCCTTTGCTCAAGATAAGGAACCCTATAAAATAGGGGCTCTTTTTTCTATAACGGGTAGGACTTCATTTATAGGAGAGCCTGAAAAAAATACTGCATTAATGATAGTTAAAGAAATAAACGCTCATGGTGGAATAAATGGACATCCTTTAAAACTTATAATGTATGATACTGAAGGGCAGGAACAAAATGCAGTTGCTAAAATATCCCGTCTTATTTTAAGAGATCATGTACTAGCTATTATTGGCCCAAGTCTTACTGGTACAACAATGGCTGTTATTACTTTCGCCCAGAGATATCATATACCACTTATATCCTGTGCTGCTGGAGTAGCAATTACTCATCCTACTAAATATTGGGTATTTAAAGTACCCCAGACAGATGAAATGGCAGTAAGAAAAATATATCAAGATCTTGATAGACGTGGACTTAAAAGAGTTGCAATAATTACAGTAAGTGTTGCATTTGGAAGAAGTGGTAGAAAACAACTCCTTAGGCTTGCTCCTGAATATGGTATTAAGATAGTAGCAGATGAAACCTTTGGCCCTAAAGATTTTGATATGACCCCTCAGCTTACAAGAATGAAAGCAACTCACCCTCAGGCAGTTATATGTTGGGGGACAAATCCTGGGCCTGCCGTTGTAGCTAAGAACATGAAACAGCTTGATTTTAATGTGCCACTTTATATGAGCCATGGTGTAGCCTCTGAGCGTTTCATCCAACTTGCAGGTAAAGCAGCAGAAGGTGTTATTCTTCCTGCGGGGAAAATCCTTGTTGCAGATCAGCTTCCAAACTCTGATCCACAAAAAAAGGTATTATTATCATATATAAAAGATTACAAAGCTCATTATGGAACAGTTCCTCCATGTTTTGGTGGGCATGCCTATGATGCTTTATATATGCTTAAAATGGCATTAGAAAAGGTTGGACCTGATAGAGCAAAGATTAGAGACTATCTTGAGAATATAAAAGGTTTTGTAGGTATAGATGGAATATTTAATATGTCTCCTACAGATCATAATGGACTTACAGAGAAGGCATTTGTAATGGTTCAAGTAAGACATGGAAGATTTGTACTATATCACTATTAAAAGACTTACTTAATTTTAAATAGCCAGGAGTTTTTTGGGGGGTGGGCTCCTGGCTTTAATAAATTTAAGAAGAGAAAAGATAGCCTTGATGGGACAGATACTTCAGTTCCTATTTTCTGGTCTAACAAACGGGGCTGTGTATGCTGTAATAGCCCTTGGTTTTACTATTATTTATAATGCTACAGATGTCATAAACTTTGCCCAAGGCGAATTTGTAATGCTTGGTGCAATGGTTATGTATACATTTGTTCATTTTCTCTCATGGCCTATCCCAGTAGCATTTTTTGCTACTATAATATGTGTATCTGTTATTGGTATATTAGTAGAATTTTTCACTATTAGGCCAGCCAAAAATGCAGATATTATAAGTCTTATTATTATTACAATTGGTGTTTCTATCTTTTTGCGCGGAGTTGCAATGATGATTTGGGGAAAAGATCCCGTTGCAATTCCACCATTTACGGGTTCAACCCCCATAGTTTTTATGGGAGCTGCTATTGATCCTCAGATTATTTGGGTACTTGTTATTACTTTGATCGCAATGATTTTCACCCAATGGTTTTTTAAGTATACCATTTGGGGCAAGGCTATGAGGGCATGTGCTGTCAATAAGAAGGCAGCAAAGCTTGTTGGAATTAAGGTTGAGAGGCTTGTAAGCTTATCTTTTGCTCTTAGCGCAGGAATAAGTGCTGCTGCTGGTGCAGTTATAGCTCCCATAACTTTTGCAAGTTATGATATGGGTACAATGCTTGGGTTAAAGGGTTTTTGCGCAGCAGTTTTAGGAGGACTTGGAAGTGGAGTAGGCTCTATTTTGGGTGGTTTTATACTGGGTATTTTAGAGGCATTTGGCGCAGGTTATATTTCATCTAGTTACAAAGATGCATTTGCATTTTTAATATTACTTATAGTTCTATTTTTAAAGCCTCAGGGACTCTTAGGACAGGGTGAGGTAGATAAGCTTTGAATATACATTTTGGCTCTATAAGATATCAGTATATAGGGTTACTTTTTTTTGTTATATTTTTGTTTTTAATAGGTTTTTTTATAAAAAATGACTATTATCTAAATGTATTTGTTTTAATTGGGATTCAGGCAATAGCTGTCTTGGGTCTTAGTCTTCTTATGGGCTATGCAGGTCAGGTTTCTTTAGGCCATGCTGCATTTTATGGTCTTGGTGCATATGCTTCTGGTATTCTGACTATCCATTATGGATTAAATCCTTATTTGGCAATGTTTTGTGGCATGGCAATAAGTGCACTTATGGCACTTATTGTTGGACTTCCTGCCCTAAGATTAAAGGGGCACTATCTTGCTATGGCTACCCTTGGTTTTGGAATTATTATAAACATCTGTTTTAAGGAAATGGCAAGTCTAACAGGAGGCCCATCAGGACTTGTTGGTATTCCTATGCTCAAATTTTTAAATTTTACATTTGATACAAGTATATCTTATTTTTGTCTAGTTTGGTCTATTTTTATCATTCTCATGGTGTTAAGTCTTCATTTAGTTAATTCCCCTTTTGGTAGAGCCTTTAGAGCTCTTGGTTCACATGAAGCTGCAGCACAAGCAATGGGGGTAAATACCCATATTGCAAAGCTCATAGTCTTTATTATAAGTGCAGTATATGCATCTTTGGCAGGTAGTCTTTATGCACATTTTGTTACTTTTATAAGTCCTGCATCCTTTGGTTTTATATGTTCTATAAAAATGGTCACAATGGTAGCAATAGGAGGTATGGGGACACTTTGGGGAGCACTTCTTGGTACAAGTATTCTTGTTTCTTTGCCAGAGTTTTTAACAGTATTTTCAGACTATGATGTATTAGTTTATGGTTTAATATTAATTATTGTTATGATATTCATGCCAGAAGGTATTGTGCAAGCATCAATAAAGATCTTTAGAAATTTTAAATATAAGGAGACAAATGGCTGAAGTCCTTCTTAGTGTTGATAATATTAGTAAAAATTTTGGTGGATTGATCGCTGTAGATAATATCTCTTTTAATATTCGTGTAGGGCAAATAAAAGCTATTATTGGGCCAAATGGTTCTGGTAAAACTACCCTTTTTAATCTTATTAGTGGACATTATCAACCAAGTTCAGGAAGTATATATTTTTATGGGTTTAATATAACTAAGTGGCCTGCATGGAAAAGTGCAAGTGTAGGTATCTCCAGGACATTTCAAAATCTAGCCCTTTTTACTAATATGAGTGTTATTGAAAATGTGCTCATGGGGGTACATTTGCACACCAAGGCTGGTTTTTTGTCGAGTATTTTTAGGCTTCCTGCTTTTTTTAAAAGAGAAAAAGAGGCAAGAGAGATTGCTATAGAAAAACTTTCTTTATTAGGTATTTCTGATATAGCAGAAAAAAAATGTGGAGACCTTCCTTTTGGCCTTCAACGCTTGGTTGAAATGGCACGGGCTCTTGCTGCAGAACCAAGACTTTTGCTTTTAGATGAACCAGCATCTGGACTTGATATACATGATAGAAACAGACTTTGTGAAATAATAAGACAAATTAGGGATGAAGGTGTTACCATTTTAATGGTTGAACATGATATGAATATTACAATGAGTCTTGCTGAAGAGGTAATAGTGCTTGATTCGGGGAAAAAGATATGCGAAGGAACTCCTAAAGAAATTCAAAGGGATCCAGAAGTAATTCGTATTTATCTTGGAGAGGGATGAGATTTGTTAAGCATTCAGAATTTACATGTAAGTTATGGTCCAATTAAGGTTTTAAAAGGGGTGTCTTTACATATTGATCAAGGAGAAATTGTAGCTTTAATAGGTGCAAATGGCGCTGGGAAAACCACCTTAATGTCTACAATTTCAGGGCTCCTTCGTCCACAAAGTGGTGAAATTAAGTTTGAAGGACAGGATATAATTAAATTTCCTCCAGATAAGATTGTTAAATTGGGTATTTCTTTAGTACCAGAAGGTAGACAGATATTTGCCCCTCTTACAGTATTAGAAAATCTAGAGCTTGGTGCATACTTAAGGAGTAAAGATAAAAAAGGTATAAAGGAAGATTTGGATAAAATCTTTAGTATTTTCCCTAAACTTAAAGAAAGAAAAAATCAACAGGCAGGGACATTAAGTGGTGGTGAACAACAGATGCTTGCAATAGCAAGAGCTTTTATGGCAAGGCCAAGACTTCTGCTTTTAGATGAGCCTTCATTAGGGCTAGCACCAATGGTTCTTGAGTTAATTATGGATTCTATCTTAGAATTAAATAAAGAAGGGCTAACTATTTTAATAGTTGAACAAAATGCGATAAAGGCATTGGAGATTTCAACAAGAGGTTATGTACTTGAAACAGGAAGAATAATTTTACAAGGTAGTTCTAATGAACTTAAAGAAGATCCTGATGTTATTAGGGCATATTTGGGTAAAGATTATGAGGAGATAACGGAGAGATAAAATAAAAAGTAGGGGAGGGGGGTATTAGATGGTCACAGAAAGTAGAATAGAATTTTTATCCCCTGATGCTTGGGGACAGTGGCATACAGAGCTCTTACAAAGTGTTGTTAACAGAGTTTATACTAGAGTTCCTTTTTATAAAAATCTTTTAGATAAGGAAGGAATTGATCCTTCACAGATTACAAATGTTGAAATGTTAAAACTCCTTCCATTTACTACTAGGGAGGACCTTGCTAATCATTATCCATATGATTTTTTTGCTGTTCCTCTAAGAGATATTGTAAGAATACATACCTTTAAAAGCTCTCAACTTTCTCCAATAGTTATAGGATATACCAAAAGAGATCTAGAAATAAGGCGTTTTTTGGCAATTAGGGCATTTAATGTGTTTGGGGTAAGACCTGAAGATATCGTCCAAATATGTCTTGATCCTGGTATGAGTATGTGGAGTCTTGAACTAAAAGAAGCTGCAGAGTCTTTAGGAGCTTTGGTTATTCCTCCTGATCCTCTACGTGCTAAAGATAGAATTAAAGTTATGCGAGATTTTAAGACTACAGTTTTAATTACTACGCCTTCTTATGGATTATATTTACTTTCTATTGCAAGAGAAAAGGGATTAGGTCCTAGAGAATTATCATTAAGGGTGGGTATATTTATAGGAGAGACTTTGAAAGATAAGGATAGAAAAGAGCTTGAGAAAGGTTTTGGATTAAGAGCATTTTCAATATATGGTATCATGGAAGCTATGGGTCCTGTTATGGCCTATGAGTGTAGAGATTCTAAAAGGCTTCATCTTGCCCTTGATCATGTTATACCTGAAGTAATAGACCCAAAGACATTAGAGCCAATATTCAATGGCGTAGGAGAATTAGTTATTACTACTGCTACTACAAAGGCAAATCCCCTTATCCGTTTTAGAACAGGAGATTTAACAAAAATAACTTATAATGTTTGTGAGTGTGGTAGAACTACTTGGAGAATAGATCCTATAAAGGGTAGAAGTGATCAGTTAGTTAATGTTAGAGGAATAAAGATAGATGTTGGCCTTATAAGAAGGCTTCTTACAGAATATTGTGAAGGATATGAACCCAAATTTTTATTTGTTATTAGAAAAAAGGAATTTTTAGAACAAATTGAACTTTGGATTGCAATGGACCCTCAAATATTTAGTGCCAGCCTTCCTGAACTCCATCTTTGGATAAGGAATCTTGAGACTAAATTTAAGGACTATATAGGTATTAGTTGTATAGTAAGACCTGTAGAAAAAAGAACTATTGCCCCATTTTTAGATAGGAATAAAGATATAGTGTATTTAGATAATAATGAAATTAATTCTCTTTTGCTATAGTATTTAATTTTTAGATTTTAACAGATTTTTAATTAAAATCCTCTAAATAAAGCAATTAATCTTAATTATATTTTAAAATAGTTAAGTCTATACTATAGATATTCTTTTTTACACTAAATAGTTAATTTTTATTTTTTTATTAATAATCGTATTCGAATTATTGATTGTATTAAATGATTTTTGCTTGACAATTAAGCAAAATCAATACTAAAATTTTTTAGTAGTAGAAAAGTATAAAAGTATGATAGTTACTGCTAGGGCTGATGAGCTAAATCTATTCCAGTTCCTCTTCACGTTATAAGTCTTTTTAGTCAGTTACTGGGGTAAAATCGTCAAACAAATATTATAAAATGGATTCTATTAATCTAAAAGGTGTAGTTTACAGTTTAAATAACTAACCTAAGAAAGGAGATTGTTATGAGGAATTGATATGTATGTTTAATAATTAGATTAACCTATGTAGATAGGGGGTAAGATTATGAATAGTGATAATAATTATATAGTTAGATTTACCCTAAATGAAAGAATTCAACACTTTTTATTGTTTATTTCTATCACCCTCCTTTTAATTTCAGGTTTTGCTTTAAAATATGCAGATACATCGTTTGGCCAATTTTTTATTAGACTTGAAGGTGGCTTTCAAGCTAGAGGTATTATTCATAGAATTGGAGCAGTTATATTAATATTTGTAACATTTTATCATTTTATATATGTTTTATTTACTAAAAGAGGACAAGAACAATTTAGAGAGATGTTTCTAACAGTTAAAGATTGGACAGATTTTAAACAATCTCTATCTTATAGACTTGGATCTACTAATGAACCTCCATTATATGGTAGATATAGTTATAGACAAAAACTCCAATATTGGCTTGTTGCTATTGCTACATTTAGTATGGAAATTACTGGTCTAATGTTATGGTTTCATAATGAAAGTATAGCTATATTATCACATCATATATTAAATATTGTTTATGTTATCCATAGTTATGAGTCTACTTTAATCTTTACATTAATTGTTATTTGGCATCTTTATGATATTCATATCGCCTCACACTTTCCTATGGATCCTGTTTGGCTTACAGGGAAAATAAGCATAAAAAGGCTAAAGAAAGAACACCCTCTGGAATATTTTAAGCTATTTGGTAGGGAGGGTAAAAAATGAAATCAAAATTGTATATTATGTTTATATCTTTGGCTTCTATTATTTTGGTAACATCTAATTCTAATGCAGTTATAAGGAAGTGTATTATATGCCACCAAAAACCAGAAATTAAAAAGGTGTTACCTACAGGAGAGGTTATTTCTGTTTATGTAGATAAAGACATTTTAAGACATTCTGTACACAGACGACTTAAATGTCAAGATTGCCATACAGATGTTACTGTTATCCCCCATAAAGGTATTAAGATAGGAAGAGTTCATTGTGAACGTTGTCATTATAAAGGTTCTCCTTATCCAGTTCCAAAGCCAGATCATATTTATAAAAAGTATTGGAATAGCATACATGGTAAAAAAAGAAGGGCAGGGGATCCCCATGCCCCTTGGTGTCAAGATTGTCATGGTGGGCACAATGTTTTACCTCCTAGCAATCCAAAGTCTTTAGTATATAAAAAGAATGTTCCTGCAACCTGTGGTAAGTGTCACAAAAAGGCCTATAAGGAATATAAGGACTCTGTACATGGAGTCGCCCTTCTTAAAAAGGGCATTATGGATGTACCTTCTTGTACAGATTGTCATGGCAAACATGCGGTTTATTCACCAGGTAAGCCTTATTCTAGTGTAAATCCTCAAAAGGTTCCAGAAACATGTATAAAGTGCCATGCCAACAAGGCTATTATGAAAAGATTTGATGTTTCTGTAGATACTGCAACAACTTATGAAGATAGTTTCCATGGTATAGCACTTAAGTTTGGTGAACTTAAGGCAGCAAATTGTTCTAGTTGCCATGGAGTTCACAATATAAGAGCGCCTTCAGACCCTCTTTCAACTGTTAATAAGAAAAATCTTCCTAAGACATGTGGAAAGTGTCATCCTGGAGCTAATGAGAATTTTGCAAAAGGAAAAGTACATTTAGACATACACAGTAAAAGTGCGGGGATGGTCTATTACTTAGCAAATTTTTTTATATTTCTTACTGCTGGCACAATGACAGTTCTGTTTATTCACATCTTTTTAGACCTTTATAGAAGGGTTAAAGAAAAAAGGGAGGGGCTATAATTATGGTCACCCAATCATTGAGAGATAAGTTTATAGGAGAGCTTAAAGAAAAAGTCTATCAAGCCATAAGCAGTGAACTTGATAAGTTATCTGAAGAGGCAAAAGAAAAAATACAAAAAGAAATAAATGATTTATCAAATCTTGCTTTTGATGTTATTGCAGAAGAAAAGCTAGAAAAATTACAAGATGAGATGGTAGATACAGTTTTAAGGGAGATAAGAGATGTTATAAGGGTTGAGCAAAAGAAAAAGGTTAGATATTTTGAAAGATTTAGTTTGTTTGTAAGAATCCAGCATGCAATAATGGCAATAAGTGTAATAATTTTAATTATTACAGGGATGCCTTTAAAGTTTCATACGTTGGGGATTTCTGGAGCACTTCTTAGTTTTTTTGGTGGTATTCAAAATGCACGAATAATTCATAGAATTGGTGCAACAGGGCTTATAATTGTATCTCTTTTACATCTATACTACATAATTTTTACCAAAGAAGGTCGTTATAATTTTAAACTTCTTATACCTACCCCTAAAGATGCTAAAGATGCTGTCCAGATGATCAAATATTATTTAGGGCTTACAAATGAAAAACCGAAATTTCATAGATTTAGTTATATAGAAAAGTTTGATTATTGGGCAGTTTACTGGGGATGTGTAATTATGATTGGATCAGGACTTATTTTATGGTTTCCTGAAATCACAATGAAATTTGTTCCTAAATATGTTTCAGATATGGCCCATGTAGCACATTCAGATGAGGCCCTTCTTGCAACTCTTGCGATTGTTTGTTGGCATTTTTATAATGCACATCTTAACCCTTCAAAGTTTCCTATGAATCCTGTGATATTCACTGGAAAGATATCTGAAGAAGAGATGATAGAAGAACACCCTCTTGAGTATGAAGAGATTATAAAGAGGCAGGGCCTTAAAGATGAGGATTTATCAGGAAAAGGAGGGGAGCATGAGATCAAGAAGACTTAAAAAAAACAGAAGAAAAGATATCATGGCCCTGTTAGCATCCCTTTTTACCATTGTTTTAATCGTTTCTTATGTGGTTTTATATCAAAAATCTCATAATCCTAAGTTTTGTTTAAGCTGTCATTATGAAAAGCCCTATTATGAACACTGGAAAAGTTCTACCCATAATTTTGTCTCATGTTATAAATGCCATCCTACTATTCCTGCTAAAATGTTATTTTTAGTAGTCCAATATAATCTTGGCTTATATGATATGTATCCAAGGGCAAATGTCCCATCTTTTACCTGCTTACAACAGGGATGTCATAGTAAACAAAAGCTGTTTTCTGAAAGGCTTGTAGTAAAAGATAGGCCTGTATTTAATCATAAACAACACTTAAGTGCACCGCTTAGAGGTATAAAACTTAGGTGTTCAAGTTGTCATTCTCATATAGTCCAGGGTTATCATGTAAGTGTTGTAGAGACAGTTTGTTTTACTTGTCATTTTATGGGAGTAGGACAAGGGCATTCAATTACAGGTTGTCCTTCATGTCACGGTAATCCAACAAAAGTAATTATATATCACGGCTTTAAATTTAGGCATCAGGAGTATTTAAAACTTGGAGTAAGCTGTGATCAATGTCATGTAAAGATTATAGAAGGAAATGGAGCAGTTCCTGTACAAAGGTGTCATACTTGTCATGTAGAGCGACCTATTACAGAAAATGCTACAAGAATTCATAAGATTCATGTTACTGAAAATGGAATAGATTGTTTTAGATGTCATACAAAGATAAAACATGGCAGTATAAAGCTTGTAAAGACATTTCAAGTAACATGTTCAGATTGTCATAATAGATTACATGGAGCTCAAAAAGCCCTCTATATGGGTGTTGGTGGTAAGGGAATGGGAGATCTTCCAAGCCGTATGTTTGCTGCTCAAGTAACATGTGAAGGCTGTCATATCAAAAAGAATCCCAATCCTAATGCATTAAAAGGTTCTTTTACAAGATATTCATCTCCTGCCTCTTGTGTAAAATGTCATGGGCCAGGTTATGATAAGATGTTAGAGGATTGGAATAAGAATTTATCTGTTGTTGAAGATTATGTAGCAAAAAGGATATCAATGTTACCTAAAAGTGTAGGGACCAATAGAGCTACTTCAGAGTTGTATTCTTTAGCTACATATAACTATAATTTTGTAAAGGCAGCAAATGGAGTCCACAACGTAGAATATGCGATCAAACTTCTTAAAATTTCTGTAGATTCTTTAGATAAAATAGATGAAAAGCTCAAATATAGAATACCTGTACGCCCTAAAGTTATAGCTACCCCAGATAGTTATTGTGCAATTATGTGTCATAATCGTTTAGGAATGCCACAAGACGTATATTTTGAGCATAAAATTATTTTCCCTCATCAGTTACATGTTAAAAAGGAAAAGATAGCTTGTATGAGATGTCATTCATTAAAATATCATGGAGAGACTATTATTAAAAAAGAAGGTTGTCTTGCTTGTCATCATCAGATGAAGGACGCTATAAACCGTTGTACAAAATGTCATAGATTAGAAACAGCCTTCTATAAAGGGGTACTTAATGGATTACCTAAGTCTGAACCTGATCCAATGTATAAGGTAGGTATAGACTGTGTTTCTTGTCATGATGTAACTCAAAGTATAAGAGTCAGTGCTGAAACTATTAAAGAAAACTGTATAAATTGTCATAGTGGTGAAAAGGCTTATGGAGAAATATTTGAGCAATATATAAAAGAAGCTAATAAGATACAAAAAGAGATTAGGAAAAAACAAGAGCAGATTAAGCGATATATTGATGCTCATGAGATAGATAAGAAGTTAGCGGCAAAGATCAAAGTTCATTATATAATTGTAAGAACTATAAAAGATGATTTGTCATCTATGGCATGTATACATAATATTAGTTATGCTCATGAACTAATAAGAATTGCAGATAAAGAAATAAATGCTATTAAAAAGCTGCTTACTAATGTACCTTTAAAAAAGAAGAAATAAGCTAAAAAGTATAACTCTAAGTAGTTAATTTTACTCCCCCAATAGTTCATTGGGGGAGTTTTTTGTCTTTTATTACCAAACCGTAATGTTTAGATCATATTTTAATAATGTTTTAATAATAAATTTCTTACCATAGTTTTAAAGATCAAAATAGGTGAGTAAGGTGAGAGTTGAGCGATGAAAAATGTATCTTTTAGCCATGAATATTTTATTTTTATGAGATATGAAGTCGAGGAGATTATTAATAAGATTATTAATACTAGAGCTTATATTCATCTTATAGGTAAATTCCGACGTTTGTTTATTGTGCATTTTAGAAAAGACTATGTACAAAAACAGCTGTTGCTGCGAAAAGGAGAATGTAAGCAATGTGGTATGTGTTGTAATTTATTATATACATGTCCAATGCTTAATAAGCACGGGCAATGTCTCATATATGGAAAGTGTAGACCTATGGTTTGTAAAATTTTTCCTATAGATCAAAGAGATATTGATGAAATAAAAATATGTGGTGGAAAGTGTGGGTATTACTTTGATGAAAGCGACTGACAACTAAGCTATTATTTTTTTATTTCTTTTATTCCGCTGTCTTTTATTTCTATAATCCTTGTAGCAAAATTTTTGGCTAACTCATGATCATGTGTAGACATAACAATAAGTTCTGATTTATTAAGTAATGCATTTATAATGAAATTTAAGTTTCTTTTATCCTGTCCAGTAGTTGGTTCATCCAATAAAAGTACTTGAGGTCTTCCTGTAAGAAGTGAGCCTAGAGCAACTCTTAGTCTTTGTCCTGAAGATAGACTAAATGGCGGTTCGTTGTTATATCCTTTAAGCCCTAGCCCATTTATTGTTGAATTTACTATAAAATTTATTTCTTTTTTATCTAATCCTAGATTTTCTGGAGCAAATGCTAGTTCTTCAAATACTGAGAATTTAAAAAGCATAAGATCTGGGTCTTGTAAGAGAAGTGTAATACCAAGTCTTTTAGGGGAATTTTTTAAGTTTCTTTTAATTTCTCCTTTTGTTGGTTTTAAGATACCAGCTATTATTTTTAATAGAGTAGATTTCCCAGTACCATTTTCACCAATTATAGCTACTCTTTCACCTTTATAAAGATTAAGATTTATCTCTTTTAATACATAATTATTAGATTTATTATTTTTATATGAAAAATAAAGATTTTTTATTGTAATAATAGATTCTTTAATATCTCTTGTTGAATCAATTTCTTTTAAAAATCTAAGGTTAATTATCGGGTGTTTTCCATATTGGTGTTTTTTTTCATACAAAAGAAACTTATCAGGAGAATCATTAAAAGTAATTTCTCCATTTTTTAATTTTATTACTCTTGTACTACAAGGAAGAATTGTTTCTATTCTATGTTCTACCAATAAAACGGTTATTTCATGGTGCTTAGAGAGTTTTTTTATAATATTTAATATGTCTTTTGTACCTTTTGGATCAAGTTGAGACACCGGCTCGTCAAGAAGAAGAATCTTAGGCCTTACACTAAGGGCACATGCAATTGCAAGTCTTTGTTTTTGCCCACCAGAGAGGCTGTTAGTAGATTCAAATTTTTTGTCATATAAGCCTACAAACTTAAGTGCTTCATCTATTCTATTTTCCATCTCTTCTGGAGGGATATTCAGATTTTCAAGTCCAAAGGCTATTTCATCACATACCCTACCAGAGATTATTTGGGTATTTGGATTTTGAAAGACTGTTGCAACTAAAGGGAAGAGTCCTGCAGGATTAGATCTTACTTGTTTTCCAAATAAAAGGACTTCTCCTTTAAAAACTCCTCCGCTTTCATAGGGAATTAGCCCATTAATACAAGAGATAAGGGTTGATTTACCACAGCCAGTATGTCCACATATAAGTATAAATTCCCCTTGCGATATCTTTAGGTTTATATCTTTTAGTGCATACTTACTTTTTCCATTATATTTAAAACTAAGATTTCTTATCTCTATAGCTGTATTTAACATGAGATTTTTTGTATTTTTTATCTTTCCATTTTTATTAGTCTTGTACCAAACATAAGCCCGATTCTAGAGCCAATTAATGTATAGAAAAATCCTTTTATAATTACTGCAAGGATGATATACCAAGTGGGATAAAAGAGTCTGTAAAATACAGCATATAATATAAGAACAGTAGCAGTCATAAGAGAATCTGCTATTGCCAAAGAAAGCATTAAAGAAAACTTATGGTGTTCTACATCTTGTTTTCTAGTAACTCCCAAAAGATATAATAGTCCTTCTTGATATGCTAATCTACTTCCTACAAATAGGATATCTAATATGCCAAAGCCACCAAATATTATTCCACTCATTAAATATGTTATTAGTCCAGAAAGACTTACAGTACCGATTCTTGGTATAAGGCATAAGATAGAGGTTAATATAAGATAATGACATACTTCTGTAATTAATCCACCAACCAATATATTAAATGGTCCAAGAAGTGCATGAAGGATATTTGAGAACATTCCTCCTAAAAAGTCTAACCCAAAGCCTACAGCTCCCATTAGAGCTATTAAAACCAAAGCCCTTAAATTAAACTTAAGAAACCATTTTTTTATGTTAAATGCTAAAAATACCCAATATGATATACTGATAATTATTATTAAAAATAGGAAGATAGTTATAAACGAACTTCCTCTAAGTATACCCATCTTTTTAGTAAAGGTTTCACTTATATTTGGATATCCAAATGGGTGGATTTTAACCTTTATTAAGTATTCACCAGGGGCTACATTTGGAGCAACATATATTGGAAGTACTGCTAAAGATGTCTTGTTTGCTGGAAGTTGAAGAAAGGTTATTACCTTTTTGGTTCCACCTGTGGGCCCAAATTGTTTTGGATAAAGTCCTGGGACAGGTCTTCTAGTATGCTCATCTAAAAAGTCTGCCTGAATCAATAAACTAAGGGGAGTTGAAAGACAGTTTTTTATTTCAAGAGCTTGAAAGGCTATTGGATCAAAGCGAGAAAATCCAACATCTTTTAATCCAAATAGATAGCTTATTTTAAACCAAAGAGGAGAGGGAAGGACTATTGTATCTTCTAGTCTTGTACCTTCTACTATGCCAAATGCATCAGTTGGAAGTCGCCAGGAGATAAGTTTTATATAGTGTTTTTTATTGGTTTCCTTTAGTAAAAAACAAAGTTTTATCCTTTTTTTAAGTTGAGGGAGATATATATCTATTGTCTTTTTTTGATTTATTTCTTTAAAATTAAGATCATAAGTTTTAAAAAAGTTTGTAAACTCTCCAACAAGTTTATTTTTTTGATGACCTATAGAGAATAAAAGAGGTTTAGTTTTAAGATTTTCTAGTAATATCCCTATCTTATAAGTGCCAGGTTTTCCTATAAAAGTAAAATCCTTTTTAGGAAGTTTATATGGTATAAAAAAATCTTGAGGGATTTGCCCAATAGGGACAGTAACTTCAAGTTTAGCAATAGGTCGTTTATTAGGAGTTTTTATAAAGAATTTTTTATTACCAATTTTTACTATATATCTTTTATTAGGTTTCCATTTAAATATTAAAAGGACATCATCTCCCATTGGTGGATAAGTAAGGATAAGTTTACCACTATTTTTATAAAGACTTATTCCATTTCCAAAAAGCCTTCCAATTACACGGATTCCAAGGGGTTCAAATTGAAAATGAACCTCTTTTGGAGTTTTTTGGCAGCCCGATATAAGAAAAAAAGATAGTGCCAGAAATAATAAGGGAATCTTTTCCCTCCTAACTACTAATTGTGCCACGGCACCTCCCATTTTTCTTTAAATCCAATGGATAGTGCCAAGATTAAAAGTTTATTTTCACCGCTTTTAGGTTCCCAATTATTTTCTAGGTATGAAAGATAAGATGAGAATCTATGTGCCTTACCTGAAATTGCACTGGAAATGAGCGCTCCTTGTTGTAGTAAGGTTTCTTTTGAACTGTTTTGTGGGATAATATTCCATTTTATTTGGTCCCTTAAATGTATAAATGAAAGGACATGAGCTAGTAAGATAGGATCTTCAAAAAATGTCCATTTGTTTCTTTTAAGACAAGAAAATATGTCTTCTGGTAATCTATCTTTAAGTTCTCTAATGATTGTATCCTCATCAAGTCCAAATCTAGCAGTTAATCTAGGTAAATATCTTACGTTTGTTGGGGTTAATCTATTTTGTAAATCTAGAGCTTCTTTTAGGGCTTCTCTAACTGCAAGGGCAATAAGCTCTCCAAGCTTTACGTGTTTACCAGCACCTGTTAGTGGTTTTTCATTTGTTTTTTTACAACATATACAGATTTGATCTGTGCCAGTACCTGTAGCCAGCCCATCTGAGTACCTTGAGCCCACATTTAACTCCTGAAGAACGCTTGTTTTAGCCTCTGTAGCCATCTTTACACTTCTTACTAAGGCAGCAGGAGTTAAA
>JAMONC010000063.1 GCA_027066725.1 Desulfobacterales bacterium | reverse complement strand
TCTATTTTAGTATCAACTTTTTCACCAGGAGGAATATCATCAATAAGATCAATCTCCATATTGTCATTAACTTGATGCATTTTAGATACTTCCATGTTAAATTGCCTCCGTTTTTGAAATATATTTTGTTTTATAATACTAATATTATTTATACTGAATTTTATTTACTAAATGCAACAAATAAAAAAATTAAACCACTAAAAGTTAAGTCAATAATTAATTATGGATATAAATCAGTCTCATTCTATTGGCGTATTTGACTCCGGTGTAGGTGGTCTTACTGTTGTAAAAGAACTCCTTTCTCAAATACCAGATGCACCTCTAATATACTTCGGCGATACTGCTAGAACTCCTTATGGAATAAAAGGGCCAGATACAATTTTACGCTATAGCATAGAAAATACAAAATTTTTAATCTCAAAAGGTGCTACAATTATTGTAGTAGCTTGTAATAGCGCATCTAGTGTAGCTCCTGAAAAACTTAGAAATATGTTCAATATACCTGTCTTTGAAGTTATAAGCCCTGCAGTAGAACTTGTAGTAAAAATCACTACAAAAGGAAGAATAGGAGTAATTGGCACGCGGGCAACAATAGAAAGTAGAATATATGAAAAAATGATCCATAATTATAACAAAGATTTTAAAGTCATAGGACAACCCTGCCCTCTTTTAGTTCCTTTAGTAGAAGAAGGTTGGCTAAAGGCCCGTGAAACAAAGATGATCGTAAGAAAATATCTTCGTCCTTTAAAACAGCAACAGATAGATACACTTATACTTGGTTGTACCCATTATCCTCTTTTAAAAGATATTATCCAGCAAAAGATAGGTAAAAGGGTAAAGGTTATAGATTCATCTTCAGAGGTTGCTAAAAAGGTAAAAACATATCTTAAATTAAACAATATAGTTTTTGATAATAAAGAAAGACCTCTCCACCAATTTTATTTATCTGATATAAGTTCAGTCACAAAAGAGATCGCAATTCGTTTTTTAGGACAAAAAATATCTATTAAAAAGGCTATCTCAGCCCTCTAGTATCCTTTTTACTTGTAAAAAGTCTTCTTTTGTATCTACATCTAAAGGGGCATCATCTACTACTGCAACACCAATCTTATATCCATGTTCAAGAGCCCTTAGTTGCTCTAGCTTTTCAAGCCTCTCTAATTTACCTTGGGAAAGGCTAACAAACTTTTGTAAAAATTCATTTCTATATACATATAGCCCAAGATGACGAAGACAATTAAAAACTCCTCCACCATCTCTATCATAAGGGATAGGAGAACGAGAGAAATATAATGCCCTGCTCTTTAAATCAAGAACTACCTTTACTCTATTTGGATTATTTATATCTTCCTTTTTAAGAGGACATGCAGCGGTTGCCATTTGTATAGAAGGATCACTCACAATCAAATCAATAATCTTCTTTACTACTTCTTTTGATACAAGGGGTTGATCTCCTTGGATATTAAATACTATTACATTAGAGGCCAATCCAAGGATTCTAGCTGCTTCTGCAAGCCTATCTGTACCAGAAGGATGGTCTTTAGAAGTTAAAATAGCCTTTCCACTAATAGAATCTATTATATCCTTAACCTTTTTATGATCTGTAGCAACTACTACATCATTAAATACATCTATCTCTTTAGCCCTCTCATATACATGTTGAATAAGAGGTTTACCTGAAATCTCTAAAAGCACCTTACCAGGAAGCCTACTTGAACCATATCTTGCAGGAATTATTGCAACAATACTATCTTTCATCTTCTTTAAACCTATTTACTAATTCGTATGAAACCTTTTTTTTAAGACCAAATACCTTTGTTAAAACCTCTACTATATCTTTAGAAGTTAAACCTTTTTTAAAAAGAATATCTATTAATAAATCAATATGTTCAGCATCAAACTCTTTATATGTTGCCTTAGTATTTCTATTGCCTTCTATTAAAAGAGTAAACTCCCCTTTTATCTTTGAAGCATCTTCCACTTTTTCTAATAAACTACAAATCTCATCTACTATAATTGTTTCGTGTATTTTAGTAAGCTCTTTTGCTAAAAGCGCCCTTCTTCCCTTAAAAAAATCACAAAGTTCTCTTAAAGTATCTTTTATCTTATGAGGGGTTAAAAAAAATACTATAACCTCTTTCCGCTCTCTTAATATTTCTAACTCTTTTAGCCTTTCACCTTTTTTAGAGGGCAAAAAACCATAAAAAAGATACCCATCATATAAAAATGGACATGCACTTAAAGCGGTAGTAACTGCACTAGGCCCTGGGATAGGACAAACCTTTATTTTATTTATAAATGCCTTTTCTACTAAGACCCTACCAGGATCAGACACACCAGGAGTACCTGCATCTGTAACAAGTGCAATATCTTTTCCTTCTTTTAAAATGTCAATTAATTCATATGCTCTCTTCTCCTCATTATGTTGATGATAACTTACAACTTTCTTATGGATATCAAAATGAGACAAAAGTGCCTTGGTTCTTCTTGTATCTTCAGCAGCTATAACCTCTACTGTTTTTAAGATTTCAAGTGCTCTAAAGCTTATATCTTTTAAATTACCTATAGGAGTAGGAACTATAAATAGCGTAGCAGACATCTATCTTTCTTTTTAATCCTTTAATGTATTTTGTTTTTTATATTCTCCATATACATGAATAATACGATGAATTGCTGTAATAGGAGTTAAGATTGCTAAAACCCAAAGAACAGGTACTATCAGATCAAAAAGAAGGGCAACTCCAAATAAAATCAATCTTTCAACACGAGTCATAAGTCCTACTGTACACGTAAAACCCAAAGCCTCTGCCCGTGCCCTTGCATAACTTACCAAAAGAGAACCTGTCATTGAAGTTAACACAAGGGCTGCTTCTTTAAATCCTGCATGTCTAAAATGAAAAAGATAATAAAGAAGTCCTAAGAAAAGAAAAAATTCTGCAAATCTATCTACATTTGAATCTAAAAATGCGCCAAACTTACTTACCTGACCTGTATCTCTGGCAAGAAGTCCATCTAAGGCATCAAGAGGTCCCAAAATAACCAACATAACCCCAGCACTAAACCTATAACCTAATGCCAAAACAAGTCCAGTTGCACCATAAGCCAAAAGCCCTAAAAGGGTAATGGCATTGGGGCTAAGCCCAAGTTTGCCTAGCCCCCTTGCAATAGGAAGTAAAAAAGGTCTTGTTACCCTTCTAAGCCATGGTGTAAATGACCAACCCACTTCTCTTACTTATCCTCAAGCTCCTCCATTTGGGATAAAACCTCTGCACATCTTCCGCAAACACCTTCTCTTTTCTCTCCCACATCCTCACTCCACTGCCAACATCTCTCACACTTTTTACCCTTAGCCTTTAGAACTTGTGCCTTTAAACCCTCTATTTCTTCACTTTCCCAAACAGGGCTTTCTTCATCTTTAAATTCATCTACAAGCTCTAACTGAGATACAATTGTTACAGTTCTTAATATATCTAAGTGCTTTTTA
>JAMONC010000062.1 GCA_027066725.1 Desulfobacterales bacterium | reverse complement strand
ATGTTAAGAGGAGTGTTTGGTGATCCAGAACGTTTTAAGACTACATATTTCGAGCGTTTCCCTGGCGTCTATGATGCCGGTGATGGTGCAAGAAGAGATGAAGATGGTTATTTCTGGATCATGGGGCGCTTAGATGATGTTATAAATGTATCTGGACATAGACTTGGTACAGCAGAGATAGAATCTGCTCTTGTTTCACATCCAGCTGTTGCAGAAGCAGCAGTCGTTGGAATGCCTCATCCAATAAAAGGACAAGCAATATATGCTTATGTTACATTAAAGGCTGGGGTAGAAGAGAGTGAAGAACTTATTACAGAACTACGTGTTCATGTGAGAAAGGAGATTGGCCCAATAGCAACTCCTGAAGTAATCCAGTTTGCTGCTGGACTTCCTAAGACAAGAAGTGGTAAAATTATGAGAAGAATTCTTAGAAAGATTGCTGCTGGAGATACAGAGGACTTTGGAGATACTTCTACCCTTGCAGATCCTTCTGTCATAGAAGACTTGCTAGAGGGTAAAAAGGCTTTAATGGATAAAGAATAAAAGAAGAGAAAAATAATAAAAGAAATAAAAGGCTCCTTTTAAAGGAGCCTTTATTTTTTTATTTCTCTACAACCTTTCCAATTTAACACCTCTTGATAAGCCTTTTACTGTTCTTATCTTCTTTAAAGAAAAGGGAGAGGAGAAAAGTTATGAACGTTGCACTGTTGGCTTCAAGAGGTGGAATAGGCCGTACTACTTTGGCCTTTAAACTAGGCCAGCTTAAGACAAAAGAGACAGAAGTTTTTCTTTATGAATTTGATGTAGCTTATCCTAAATTGATTTCCTTTTTTAGCAATTGGTCAGGGCAAACAATAAAAAGGCGTGTTTCAAAGGTCTTATATGATAAATGTAAATTCCATCAAAAATGTTTTGATGTATGTCAATTCGGCGCTATCAAAAAAGAAAATGATAAACCAATAAGAATTATATCTATATGTAGGGGATGTGGTGTTTGCTTAGATATATGCCCAGAACATGCTATAGATTGGGAAGAGATTGTCTCTGGCGAAGTTGGTGAAGCTCAAATAGACAATCTTACTTTATATGCTGCTAGGTTAGCATTGGGGCAGGCATGGGAAGGGTTCTTAATAAAAAAATTAAAAGAATCATATCCTATTAAAGAAAATAAAATAAATATATTAAAAGCCCCTTTAGGACTTGGAGCCTCTAGTTTACGAGCAGTAAAAGATGCTAATGTTTTTATATTAGTGACAAATCCTTCTATTACTTTAGAAGAAGAGATTAAAACCTTTGGAGAAATTGTCCAAGGATTTGGAATTACAGGTTTTGTTATTATTAGAGATAAAGATGCCTTAAAAGATATAGAAGCCTTAATATCCAATTTAGGTCTATACTCAACTTCTATTCCGTGGATACCTTCCTTAAAGGATGGATTCCCACAGGATGTTGAAGTAGAATTAGAGGCTTTTCTTAATAGAATTTTATCTAACAATGGAGGCTTTTAATGAGAAGTATTGTAATAACAGGTGCACCTCAGTCAGGGAAGACCTCTATCATATTAGGTCTTTTAAGTAGGTTAGATAATTCAATTTTTATAGATACTAAAGTAGATGTCCCTTTACTGTATAAATTTTTTACAGGACAAGAAACTCGCAATCCTTTTCATATTAAAGCTCCTGTAAGAAATTTTATGGTGTGTGTTGGTTGTCAGCTTTGTCTTAAGAGGTGCCCTTTTGGAGCCATATATGAGGAAGATCTATGGATTGATCCTTTGGAGTGTGAATGTTGTGGACTTTGTGTACAACAATGTGCACAAAAAGCCTTACAGATGGTTAATATGCAGATTGGAGAATGGATTAAATTGGAAAAAGAATCTAAAATATTACTTTATGGTAAACTTATGCCTGGAGCAACAGGAGAGGGTCTTTTAGTAGAAGAGTTGTATAATCAAGCAACTGCATTAAGTAAAGATTTGGCTATCATAGAGACATATGGAGTTGGAGAAATTGCCGCAAGGATGTTGTCTAAGGCCTCGGATGTAATACTTGTACTTGATCCTTTTACCAATGAAGAAGTTATAGACCGAATTAATAATTTTTGTGATACATCTAAAAAATACCTTCTTTTAAATAAAAAAGGAATGGACATTGATAAAGAAAAGCTACTTGTGCAAAAGGCAGAGGCTAATGGTTTTAAATTACTTTCTGCCCTGCCATACCAGGAAGATTTAAAGGTACTTTCTGAACAAGCTATTTGTAATAATGAAATGTTCAATAAAGCAGTCAATTCTTTAGTTCAAGAGCTATAAAGTAATAATTATTGTGTATCATATTTATTTTTTGTTTTTAACTTTATGATAAAAATATTGGGAGCATGCAAAAGTATGCCTAATTCAATTATAAAAGTAGCTATAGGAGAAAAAGAGGGGGATATTCTTTTAAAAAATGGAAGGATCTTAGATGTACGTTCAGGAGAGATTTATAATTCAGATATCTTGATTTATAAAGATAAGATTGCTGCAATAGGCAAGGGATACAGGGCAAAAAAGGAAATAGATTTAGATAATCTTTTAATTTCTCCTGGGCTTATTGAAGGCCATATCCATATTGAAAGTTCAATGATGTCTCCAAGATATTTCGGTGAAGCAGTTATAAGACAAGGTACTACTACAGTTATTGCTGATCCTCATGAAATAGCAAATGTATTGGGGTTAAAAGGTATAGAATTTATGTTGGAGGATTCTGAGCAATTACCTGTTGATGTCTTTTTTATGGCGCCTTCTTGTGTACCTGCTACAGATATGGAGACTTCCGGAGCTAGGTTAAATGCTGATGATTTAATCCTGTTAAGAGATAATCCAAGGATATTGGGGCTTGCTGAAGTAATGAATTTTCCAGGAGTTTATTTAGGAATAGAAGAGGTACTTAATAAGATAGAATTATTTGATATTGTAGATGGACATGCCCCTCTTTTATCTGGGAAACAACTAAATGCATATATAGCAGCAGGTATCTATTCTGATCATGAATGTAGCCTTAAGAAAGAAGCAGAGGAAAAATTGAGACTTGGAATGCACATAATGATTAGAGAAGGAAGTGCTGCCAAAAACCTGGATGAATTAGTTGGACTTGTAACAGATAAAAATTGGCCATTTTTTTCTCTAGTTTCTGATGATAGACACCCTAGTACATTATTAAATGAAGGACACATAAATAGTCTTATAAAAAGGGCTTGTAACAAAGGACTTTCATTAATCAATGCTGTAAGACTTGCTACTATTAATACTGCCAAGTATTTCAGATTATTTGATAGAGGAGAGATTGTACCTGGAAAGCTAGCAGATTTGATAGTTATAGATGAAAGTTTAAATGTGCATCATGTTATAAAATCAGGAGAAGTAGTTGTTAGAGAGGGAGAAATTATTAAGGATATAACCCATCCGAGTAATCGACAGATTGGAGAGATTAATAGCGTAGTAGATCCAA
>JAMONC010000061.1 GCA_027066725.1 Desulfobacterales bacterium | reverse complement strand
CATCAGATAATTTATAAGATTCTCTTACCTCAATATAGGAGGCCTCTATTTCTGGTATTTCTGTGAGTATTTGAAATATCATGTCTGGATAAAGAGTGGTGCCCTTATATTTTAATCTTTGAGATAGTCTACCCTCAATTGGCCCTAATCTAGGAGTAGTCCATAAGCAGTCACATTTAGAAGTATATAATCTAGCTATGTCACCGGTCTTATATCTTATTAGTGGTAGTCCTTCTACCCCTAAAGGGGTTACTACCACCTCTCCACATACACCTTCAGGGACAGGATTATTTGTTGTCTCATCAATAATTTCAACAATTGACAGTTCTGGATGTATATGACAGCCCTGTGCCTTGTAACATTCACAAAAACAAGTTTCTAATTCTGTAGCAGCATATGTAGAAATTGCATCGATTCCCCATAATTTTTTAATTTCTTTACCTAAATTATTAGAGGTTAAATCAATATTCCTAATTGGTTCTCCTATTGCTACAAGGTGTTTTATACCAAAATTTTTAGGGTCAATATTGTTATCTTGAGCCCATTTCGCCATTTTTATTAAAAAACTTGGTACTCCTACAATACCAGTAGGTTTTAGCTTTTTAATCAGCTCCCATTGTCTGTGAATTTGTCCTGGGCCACTTCTTATAATTTTAGCTCCAAGCATTTTTAAGCCTAGAAAGTAGGCTAAGCCTGCTACAAAACATTTATCTAATGTTACACACAAAAGAAAACAATCATTGGCTGTAGTACCAAATCCAGCAAAGGCAATAGCTTCATTAAATGCCAATCTGTCTAAGTCTTTTTTAGTATATGGAATTAGTACTGGGTTAGAGGTAGTTCCAGAAGTTAGGTTTAGATCACAAAATTTTTCTTTTTTTACTGCAAAAAATGAGTTGGTATTTTCTTCTAGACTTTTTCTATCTGTAAGTGGCAATTTTTTGATATCTTCAATAGATGTTATATCTGAAACATCAAAATTTTTACCTAATAATTTGGAATAAAATTCCCCTTTTAAGGCATGAGATATATGTTTTTTCAATAACTCAACTTGTAGTTGGGTTATTTCTTCAATGCTTTTTTGTCGCAAATTAAAAGCATTTTTTATTTTTTTAGGCAAATTATTTAAGTCTATCATATCACTTTTTGCGATGAAAAATTAGTTATTGCTCCTTTGTAATAAAACTTTTGTTTTTCTAATTCTTCTTCTATGACTTTTTTAGTTTGACTTTTTAATTCTAATATTGCCTCAAATTCTTCTTTATCTGTTTTAGGCATGATTTGAGGTAATATAACAACTTTTACTTTTACTGGATTTAATAGTCTAGTTCCTGGCGGCATTAGTTTAAATGTATTTATAAGACATATAGGAACAATTGGACGTTTTAATTTATAAGCTAAATAAAATGCCCCATTTTTAAATCTTCTAAGTTTCCCTGTCTTGGAACGATGTCCTTCAGGCCATATTATCAAGGAGCAGCCAGAGGCGATTAACTTTGAAGCTTTTTTATATATCTTATCCCAGCCCTCATTAGCATTTATATATCCTGCTAACTTCATTACAATGTTATAAACAGGTATCTTAAATGGCCATGTAGTAATAAAAGCGCAATCATAAGGCATAACACCAAAAAAATAAGGATCTGTAGCTGAACAATGATTTGCAACGAATATAACAGGTATATCTATCCCTTCGGATTTATCCTCTACCTCTACGGGAGAAAAAAATGGTACTACTTTTATTAACACAAAACCGTAATATCTAACATACCATCTTACCGCCTTATCTATAGGCCATCCTAGTATTAAGGTATTTACCACTAAAGATAATGGTAAAAAAAATAAACTCATTAATGTTACAATCGAGAAAGCTACTCCGAAATATATGTTAAGAAAAAATTTTTTTAGAAAATACATGATATTAAATTAATTATTAAATTGTAACTTATCCAAATCAGTCTTTAAATTATTTGTTGTTATTTTTCAATTTTTTAATTAAATTAAATAAGTCTTCTAAAGTTCTTACTGCTCTAAGGGCTTCTTCATCTGTCATTTTCATTCCAAAATTTTTTTCTAATGCAACTACCATATCTACTGCATCTAAACTATCTAGTCCTAAGTCTTCATATAATTTTACTTCAGGTTTTAATTCATTAGGATCTAATTCAAATTCTTCTGATAGCACCTTAATCACTTGTTCTTTTATTTGTTCATCTGTCATTATTATTCCACCTCCTAAAGATAAGGCTTGTATTTACTCCGCCCAACGCAAAATTATTTTTTAAAACTATATCTAGTTTCTGAGGAACCACTTCTTCTTGCACAAGCAAGATATCACATTCTGGGTCTGGATCTTCTAAATTTAGTGTTGGAACTAATTGTTGTCGTCTTAGACATTCAACTGCAACAATAGATTCTAAAACTCCTGCGGCTCCTAAGCTATGTCCTATATGTCCTTTTATAGAACTTGTAGGAGTATTTTTACCAAAAATTTTTTTAATTGCTTGTGACTCAGCAATGTCTCCTTTAGTGGTACCAGTAGCATGGGCATTTATATGATCTATATCTTTTGTATTAATATTGGCATCTCTTAAAGCGTTTTCCATAACAGTTGCCATTTGATGGCTATCAGGATTAGCTATATGTTGGCTGTCACAGTTTAACGAAAATCCTATTATTTCAGCATATATTTTTGCTTTTCTTTTTCGAGCGGATTCAAGTGTTTCTAAAACCAAAATTCCAGCTCCTCCTCCACATACTACTCCGTCACGGTTTTTATCAAAAGGACTTGGAGTTGTGTTAGGACTATCATTTTTTCTAGAAGCAGCTTTTAATACATCAAAAACCATTGTAACTGTTGGATGTACTTCATCTGCACCACCACATAACATGATTTCTTGCAAGCCCATCTTTAAAATTATAAAACCAAGCCCTATAGCTTGAGAAGAAGATGTACATGCACTTGTGGTGGCCCATTGATGTCCTTTAATTTTTAGATCTAAGCATACATTAGCTGCACAACTATGCCCCATTATTTTAAAAAATACTCCAGATTTAACTCCTTCAATGGTTTCTTCAGGTAAAAATTCTCTATAAAATGCTTCGTGGATAGAAGGACTTCCTGTAGTAGAGCCTAATATTACTCCTGTATAACCAGAGGATAGTTCTTTTGAGGTTAAGTTAGCATCTTTAATAGCTTCTCGTGCAGCAAGTACACTCCAAATAGCCATTGGACCCATTGTTCTTCTAAGAGCGCGTTTTATTAATTTTTTTTCGTCTATATAAGGGACAGGAGCGGCTAGTAAACTCTGTAGTCCTTTTATATGTTGCCATTCTTTCATGAATTTTACTGCACTTTTCCCCTGCCATATAGAGGAACAAAGTGTCTCTACGCCCATACCAAAGGGGCTAATAGCTCCCATGCCTGTTATTACAACTCTATTCATAGACAATGTTTAATCTCTTCCCAAAAATTAGATAGTCCACCGCATACTTCACCAGCAGTCATAAG
>JAMONC010000060.1 GCA_027066725.1 Desulfobacterales bacterium | reverse complement strand
TATATAGACATTATCCAAAAGCAAAAGATCTTCTTGTCACGATAATTCTTAAAGATGCAACTGATAGATATAACCATGGTGACTATATTGGTGCATTAAAGGCTTTTGATAAAGCCCAAGCAATAAGTAAACTCCCCTATTGGGCACAGTCTCTTAAGGCTTGGTGTTACTATCATCAAGGGCAATATGCTGAAGCCGCAGATGTCTTTGAATCTTTATATAAAAAACAACCCAATAACTCAAATGCGCAAGGGCTTTTCTTGTGTCTTTTACATCTAAAGGATTGGAGCAAGATAGAAAATCTCGCCCTTGCAGGTGGTCCTTTTTCTGCTATATGGATCAATTACCGTGCAAAGCAGGCATTTAAACGAGAGAAGTTTCTCATTGCTAAAGAGTTAGACCCCACAATATGTTCCGGACTTTTAGCTTTAAATGGCCCTTATGGATCCCTTTCCTTTTCTTTTCGCCATAAAAGTGGGGACAAAGGTACAAGCCAGCTAGATATAACAAGGTTTCCTATATTAAGGGCGCATCAAGTCTTTGGTGGAGTAAATCAATTAGAAATCTTAGTCTCCTGGGTGAGTCTAGATAGTGGGTCAACTGCAGGTAATGATATTCCTGTTGGCACAGATCCAAGTTGGGTAGATGTAAGTAGACATTATGAACATACACTAAACTATGGCCTTCAACCCATGATATTCTTTTATCATGAGGCACGCATAGATACTTTTGCATCTTTTGGTTTTACCCCAAGTCATAGTCCTCTTGGCATTACTCCTATAGGTAATCTTGGATTTAGACAAAGACGTAAAAATTCCAATTGGAGAATAGCTATATTTAGAAACCCTGTAAGAGAATCAATATTGTCTTATGTTGGAATGAAAAATCCTAGATCAGATACTAACTACTCACATGTAGCATGGGGAAGAGTAATAGAACAAGGACTAGAAGCTGGCGCTAGCCATTCTATAGTACCTCATATTGGTGCATGGATATATGGAGCATATTCTGAACTAAATGGAATAAGAGTTGTTCGTAATAGACATGTCCAGTTTGCTACAGGAGTTGGCTATAGTTATTCTTCTTCAATATTTCAGTATCTTTATGTTGGACCTTATCTATACTGGACAAAATATCAAAAGAATTTAAACCACTTTACCTTTGGACATGGGGGCTATTTTAGTCCAAGTCATTTAATTAATATTGGACTTTCTCTAAACTTTTTAACACGTGAATGTAGAAGATTTCAATTAAAAGGTAGAATAAGTCTTGGATATGAACACCACAGAGAAGCAAGTGCCCCTTGGTTTCCTCTAGGACAAACAATTTATAATACTAAAACAGGAGAAGTTATATCTCATGCAGATTATTCAGCATCTCACTCAACAAACCTTTGTGGAAGTTTAAGACTTGTTGGACTCTACTCCCTAAATCCAAACTGGCAACTTGGTGGTGGAATAGAATTGAGGAAAACCGGCGGATATAATGACTATACAATCGGATTTATGGTTAGATACCTGATTCCAACAACACTAAAATGTCTTAGTCCAGAATTACCAGAGTTTTTGTTAGATAGAATGTACTAATAAAAACTAAGGACTAATTATTAGAATATTTCCACTTTATCATCTGAGCTATTATGCTAACTGCAATCTCTTTAGCAGTTTTTGCTCCAATATCTAAGCCAACAGGTACATTTATTCTAAGAAGCTCTTTTTCTGATATACCTTTTTCTTTAAGTTTTTTAAAAAAGTTTTCTTTCTTTTTCTTGCTTCCCAAAAGCCCTATATAACCAGCCTTAGAATTTATCACCTTACTAAGTACTAAAAAATCTGTACTATGAGACCTCGTAGAGATCAATACTAATGTAGATTCATCAAATAAATCCGTATCAAAATCATCTAAACTAGTTACATATTTCTTTTCTACATTTGGTATATTAATACCTTGTAAGAGCTCTTTTCTGTCATCTATAAGAATAGTCTTAAAACCAGTAAATTCAGAAAGTTTAGCTACAGAACTACCAACATGGCCTGCACCAAAGATATAAAGCCTATTGGGGGGGGAAAATGGCTCAAATAAAAGCTGTACTTCAGCAATATTTTGCTCATCTTGAACTAAAACAAACTTTTGTATGATAGCTTCTTTAAATCCCCAATAAGAGAGAGCAAAATCTATGGCTTGAGCCTCAAGGCTTCCACCCCCAATACTTCCTACAGTGCTTCTATCATTAAATATAAGCATCTTGGTGCCAATCTTTTGAGGAAAAGAACCCTCAACACCAAGTATTGTAACCATAATAAAGGCCTTAGATTCTTCTATTGCCTTGTTGGCAGCCTTTAATATTTCAACCATTTGTATAAACCTTTTACTCTGCAGTCTTAGGTTTCATAGCCTTTGGAACAATCATCACAAAACGGTTCTTCGCTTCAGAAAGTATCTTTCTTACTTCTTGAGCCTCATCATGTTGATAGCTTATTTCAAGCTCTTCAATATACTTTCCTAAAAGCTCTTCAATATCTTTTAGACCTTCATCAGTAAGAGGCTCTATTGTTACATTAGCCCCTCTTGCAAGTCTTCTTTTTATTGCATTTTTATCAAATCCAAACTCTGGATATAAACACTGATATATTACACCACCTGTCATACCTGCACACATCCAAGGTCCAGGATCACCAAGTACAACTGCCCTACCACCTGTCATATACTCAAAGGCAAAACCTTTAATATGTGCATCAATAGCCACATTGCCAGCATTATTTACAGGCTTTGTAATTCTACCACCAAAGACTACATCTGCACCAGACATACGAATACAAGCCCTTGAATCAGCCATATTTTGTACAATTAAAAGTCCAGATATAGCACCATAAGCAAAGCTTTTACCAGTAGAACCATCTACCCTTTTACCAAGTAGATTAAGCCCCTTTAATACAGCGGTTGTACCTCCAAAACTACCCTTTGCGGCCCCGTCTTGAGAACCTCCTTCTACAAGTGTATCTATACTGGAGATTGTAAATGCACACATACCATTTCCAGGTACAGAATTATGCAAAAGAAGTGTTACATGCTGCTTTCTTGTTTCTTGATTAGGATACTTTCTAACAATAGCACCAGCAAGATATGTCCCAACAGCACGATCTGTCGAATGCACCCCTTCATCCTCATATAAAACATCTACCTCTCCCTTTTCAAACTTATCCATTACCATATCAGATATGAGCTTTGTAAGGTAATTAAGGGGTTTTCTAACAAGTTTCCCCTGCATTGGATCATCAGGTAGTTCCACATCAGATGGTTTTCTAAGTATACCAGTTAGATCTATTCTTTCGTTTAACCTAACTTGCTCTAAAAGATCAGTCCTACCAACAAGGTCTTGAAGTCTTGTATAACCAAGGGCTGCAAGATGATGCTTAATCTCCTCACCAATTGCCCTTAAAAGCCTTGCAAGATTTTCTGATTCAACCTCTACCTGACGAGGAGTAAAGCCTTTTACGCCTTTCTTCTCAGCATCTTCCTTTGT
>JAMONC010000059.1 GCA_027066725.1 Desulfobacterales bacterium | reverse complement strand
AATTCAACAGCTACTGCAGCCATACCATCTTGGGTTGTAGATTTTATCTTTCTAACTAAGCTAATACTATACAGTGCCTTTTCAACAACCCTTGTGACTTTTGACTCAACATCTTTAGCAGAAGCCCCTGGCTCTTGTATAAGAACTACTATCTGAGGGTAGTTTGCATCTGGAAAAAGATTCATTGGCATTGAAGAAAAGCCAATTAGTCCTAATACACTAGCAAGTAGTAACAACGAGATTATAAGGTGAGGCCTTTTTAAAATGTTTCCTGCAAGATCAAAAGAGGCCATAGTTTAATACTCCTTAGCCGCATAAATAGGATTAACAAGATCACCCTCATGAAGCCTTAAAAGAATATCTTCCCCAGCTACAACTACCCTGTCTCCAGTAGCTAATGATCCTCCTTTTAAGGGTAGAACACAAACTTTATCTGGATTTTGAAGTAATATTTTTACAGGTATTTTCTTAATATGATGATCTTTTGTAACAACAAACAATAAATCATTTCCTGTTGCCTGATGCAAAATACATCTTGCAGGTACAATAAAACCATATTGTTTCTTAGGCTTAAAAATCACTGTAACAGTTGATCCACAAGGGAGATTAAAAGGCTTGATTATTATATGGAGATATTATCTCCACCTCTTGATTAAGATGAAGCAAAGGGAATAACTCTTGGGGTATTCGTACAATTATTTTATATCCTTTATTAAGGGCATCGATTTTGAGGATTGGTTTTCCAATTACAGCAACATCAGAGATGTCCATAAATTTTTGAGTTATAATTCCATTAAAAGGAGCTAATAATTTTGTGTAAGAAAGCTGAATAAGAGCAGTCTTTAGCTGATTTTTAATATCAATAAGCCTTGCTTTGGCAGAATCTCTAGCCATCTTGGCTTTATCAAGTGCCTCTTTACTAAGGGCTTTATGATTAAAAAGTTTAATATCTCTTAGATATATGCCTTCATACGTATAAAGTGTGGTTTTAGCTGCCTGAAGTTGTGCCCTTAAGCTATCTACCCTTGTTTTATATATACTAGGATCTAGTAATACTAAACACTGTCCTTTTCTAACATGATCTCCCTCTTTAACCTTTATTGAGATAATTCGTGCTGTAATAAGTGGGGATATAAAACTAGTAACACTAGGCTCTAGGAGTCCTAAGTATTGTTGTTTAAGATATAAATCACCTTTTTTTACTTTTACAACGTTTACAGAATAAGAAGGTCTTATAGGTGGAGGGATACTAGCTAGTTGTTTTTTCTTCTGTCTTACAATAAAGACTCCAATTGCAACAAATACTAATATGATAAGAATAGCTATTATGATTTTAAAAAAGCTTGATGGTTTCCTAGCCATAGAGAATTTCTCCCATTATATTCTATTATTGAGGCAACAATTTTTTATAATCTGAAAGTATTGTTCCTGAGGCAAGCTCAACAGCAACAAGTGCCCGCTGTCTATCAAATAATGCTTGTATAAAGTTCGCTTGTGCATTTGCCCATGCAGCCTGTGCCTTTAGCATATCTGTTACAGTACCTGCCCCTGTTTCATACTTAAGACTTTGTATCCTAAAAGCTTCTTTTGCTGTTTTTTTAGCCTCTCTTGCAAGCTCAATACGTAGGTTAGCCTCTTTCAGTAAACTTATAGAAGAAAGGATTTGTTTTTTAGCTAGGAGTCTTAGGTCTCTAAGCTTATTTTCAAGAGATAAAACTTTAGCTTGAGCCTCTGAAATACTTGCAGAAATGCTTCCACCACTAAAGATATTAAAAGAAAGCTGTAAAGTTACACTCCAAACCTCTTTGTTTTCATTTAGTCCCCAACCTGCCCTTTGTCCATAATCACCAAGGAGTTCAAGGCTTGGAAGGTTTTGTGCCCTAGCCATCTTTATACTTAACTTTGCCCTTTCGATTTGCTGTTTTAAGCGAACAACATCAGCTCTATTATCCACTAATGAATCAAGTTTGTTATCATTAAATGAAGGAAAATCTATTTTTTGAGGAATGTTACCTACTAGCTCTATACTTTTGTTAGGAGAAAACCCTAATAAATAACAAAAGAACTCTTTTGATCTTAGAAGTTCTTGTTTTGCTTTTACTATATTGATCTTCTGGGATGTAAGCTGGGTATCTATCTCCATAAGATCTAAAGGAGCAATACGTCCCAGCTTAAGCATCAAGGCAGCATGATCTCGCTCAACCTTAAGGGCATAAAGTGATTTTTCTTGAGCAGATATAAAACTTTTTAAAAACAAAATCTTATTAAAGGTATCAATTACCTGTGCTATTAAATTTTCCTTTGCAATAACTAAATTTTTAATAGATATATTTATTCCCTTTTCTGATTGCTTAAACCCTGTCCAAAGCCTACCACCTTGATAAATAGGAAGATAAAATCTTATACCAGCTCGATATTGATCCCTACTAAATATAGGAGTGGGTGCATTTGGCCCAAAACCACTTATTGGCACTACTGTAGTTGGTATATTAAATCTTGTATAACTTGCATAAGCAGTTACTTTTGGGAAAAAGGCGCCTTTTGCTTTAAGTTTTGCCTGCTTACTAGATGTAACGAGATATTTATCACTATGTATTATTGGACTGTTTTTAAGTGCTATTTCTATAGCCTTGGACAAAGTTAATGTCTTATATGTATAAGAATTTTCCATTGAAAAAGCAGGCTCTAATATAATTATTAAAAAAAACAAGGTTAGTAAATATAAACTAACTTTATTTGAATCTTTTAGATATCTTTTTAGCATCATCATTACCTATTTTTACCTAATTTTTAGACCACCAACCTGACTTTCTTTTGATATTATCGTAAATAACTAGAGGGTTAAAAAATTTCATTTTTTAGTAACGCCGTAAAAAAAATTCTTTTTAATAGACTCTTTCATTTTATCTAGATCAAATGATTTTTTATTTGCTTCTTTTTCAAGCATATATCTTGTAAGGGTGGCTTGAATCATGCCAATTAGGCATATAGCAGTCATATCTGGGTCTAATTCTTCTTTAAATTCTTTGGTAGCAATTCCTGCCAGCAATAGAGTTTTTATAAGGGTTCCTACCCCTTGGAAAATAGAAAGCATCGCCTCCCTTAACTCTTCATCATTATGATAAATGCTTTCAGCTAAAAGTATTAAATTTACACCTTTATGTGCTACTAAATATTCAATCGCAGTATCTATTAATATACTTATTCGATCTTTAGCGGAACTCTTTTGGGTTACTATTGGAGATATAGTAGAAATAATCATAGCCTTAACGTAATCATAAAGACAGATTATGAGGTGACGCTTATTTTTAAAATGCTTGTATATTGCTGCATCTGTAATCCCAACATAATTAGAGACCTTTTTTAAGGTCAGGCTCTTAGTACCCTCTGTTGCAATTATTCTTAATGCAGCTGAAAGAATATCTCTTTGCCTTTTAGTAAATTTGTGTTGACTATAAATATCTTTTGAATCCATAAAAGTTAGTATATATTAACTAACCTAAAAGGCAAGAACAAAATAAAATTACTTTAAAAAATTACAAGAAATCAAAAAATCAACTCTTTGTAAAACACAAAATCAAA
>JAMONC010000058.1 GCA_027066725.1 Desulfobacterales bacterium | reverse complement strand
TAGCAGAAGTAGAACTCAAGCTTGTAGCGATATTAGAAAAGCAATTAAAAGTAAAAAATTATATGTCTAGCCCTGTAATTTCACTCAATGAAGATGTTACAATAAATCAAGCACATAATTTGTTCATTGAAACAGGTTTTAAGGTCTTACCTATAGTAGATCATAACGATAAACCTAAGGGCTATATAACTATAGATATTATAGAAAAGGCTATGCAATTTGGATTAAATAATGAAATTGTTAAAGAACATATGATAGATACTATTAAAAGTGTAACTCCTAACGATTCCTTAGATAAAGTTATAGACATTATAATCAACAAAAAACAGCCATTACTTCCAGTAGTTAGCAACAAAAGACTTGTTGGAGTATTAACTAAAACAGATATTATAAATATTTTAACAGAGAATATAATTCCAGATAGCTTAGAACATACAATGCATAAAAAAAATCTAAAAAAATTATTAAATGAACGACTAGATAAAAGATTTATAGAACTATTTAAGATAGCTGGAGAAGTGGCAAAAAGCTTAGGTTTTAAGGTATTTATTGTAGGTGGATTTGTTCGTGATCTTTTACTTAGATATCAAAATCTTGATATTGATCTTGTTATCGAGGGAGATGGGATAAAATTTGCCGAAGAGTTTGCTAAAAAAGTAGGGGCTAGAGTAAAAGCACATGAAAAATTTAATACAGCAATTCTTATCTTCCCCGATGGATTAAGAATAGATGTAGCTACAGCAAGACATGAATATTATAAATCTCCAGGGGACTTACCACGTGTAATGAATGCTCCTTTAAGAAGAGATCTTTATAGACGTGATTTTACAATAAATACTTTAGCAATAAGTATAAATCCTGAAAATTTTGGTGAATTAATAGACCACTTTGGTGGACAAAGAGATATAAAAGATAAGGTTATAAGAGTACTTCATAACTTATCTTTTATAGAGGACCCTACTCGTATACTAAGAGCTGTAAGATTTGAACAAAGATACAATTTTAGAATTGGTAAGCAAACATTAAAATTATTAAAACGGGCTATAGACCTAAAAGTTATATCCAAAGCATCTAAGTCTAGAATACTGTTAGAATTCATTCATATCTTAGAAGAACCTAGTCCTATAAAAGCCATAAAAAGATTGGACGAATTAGGAGTGCTTAGAGAGATACATCCTGCTATTAGACTAGAAGAGAAAAATCTAACTCTTCTTTTAGAAGCAGAAAAGGTTTTAAATTGGTATAATGAATTTCTTTTTAAAAAAGAAAAACCTCTTAATTGGATAGTATATTTTCTAGCTTTAACTGATCTATTAGGTGACACAGAACTTTATTTACTTGCAGAGGAATTGGAAGTAACAGGTACCATAAGGACAATATTTACTCATGAGAGAGAAAGGGCTATAAAAATCTTATCTTATTTAAAAAACAAACCCCTTATAACAAGGGCCGAGATTTACTGGCTATTAAAAGGACAAAAATTAGAATGTATACTTTATATTTTAGCTAAAGCCAGACGTGATAATTTAAAACATGTAAAAAAATATATTATAGAATATATTACAGAATTAAGTGAAACCAAGCCATTTGTTACAGGTGAAGATATTAAGGCATTAGGTTTTAAGCCAGGTCCAATATTTAAAAAAATACTTAATCGAGTATTAGAAGCAAGATTAAATAAAGAAATACAAAATAAAGAAGAGGCATTAAAACTCATAAAAAGAGAGTTCTTATTAAACTCAAACAGCTTTTAACTCTATAAAATATATATTGCAAGGATCTAAAAGGCTGTTATAATCTGTTTCGGTTTTTTGATAAAGTTATGCGCCCGTAGCTCAGTTGGATAGAGCGCCGGACTACGAATCCGTAGGTCGGGGGTTCGAATCCCTCCGGGCGCGCCATTTAATTTAAATAAATTACAATCGTAGCATCCTATTATCCACTTACTGCTCCTGCAATTTTGAAGATTGGTAGATACATTGCTACAATAATTGAACCAATAGTTCCACCTAAAAATACAATCATAAATGGCTCTATCATGCTAGTTAAAGCCTCTACTGCTACATCTACCTCTTCATCATAAAATTCGGCGATTTTATTAAGCATATCATCAAGAGCACCCGTAGACTCTCCTACACTTATCATCTGTACTACCATAGCAGGGAAAATTCCACTTTCTTGAAGAGGTTGAGCAATTGTCTTTCCTTCCCCAATACTTGCCCTTACTTTTAGAATAGCTTCTTCAACAATCTTATTGCCTGCTGTTCCTGCAGCTACAGATAAAGCATCTAATATAGGAACACCACTATGAATCAATGTACCAAGAGTCCTTGTAAATTTTGCAACGGCAATCTTTTTTAACAAGGGCCCTACTACCGGGAAATTTAAAAGTAGTCTATCAATCTGTCTTCTTCCTCTATCTGTACTATAGTATTTTCTAACAGCTAATATTACACCTACAATTACAGCAATTATGACTAGGAAATAAGACTTTAAGGTATTAGAGATCATAATAACAACTTGGGTAGGCCAAGGAAGAGCTTTACCAAAGTCAGCAAACATCTTTTGAAATACAGGAATAACAAATATCAAAATAATCGCCACTACTAATGCAGCAATACTTAAAACAATTACCGGATATGTAAGGGCTGACTTTACTTTTCTCTTAAGACGTTGAGCCTTTTCCATATAGGCTGCAAGCCTACTTAAAACATCATCTAATATCCCTCCCATTTCTCCTGCCTGAACCATATTGCAATAAAGTTTATCAAAAAGTTTAGGATGTTTTTTTAATGCATCAGCAAAGCTGGATCCACTTTCTACATCTGCTTTAATTTCTTCTAATATCTTTTTAAAAGTCTTATTCTCTTGTTGTTTAGCAAGTGCATCAAGTCCTTGAATAAGTGGCAGACCAGAATCTACCATTGTGGAAAGTTGTCTTGTAAAAATAACTATATCTTTCGTAGTTACCTTAGGTTGTAAAAAAGATATATTTTCAAATAAGTCTTTAGACTTTGGTTTTATCTTTTTAGGATTTATTCTCTGCTTAAGAAGCAACCTTCTTACTGCTAGTTGATCTGAAGCCTCTATCTCCCCCTTTTTCTTTTCACCGGTTAAAGTAACCCCTTCCCACACATAAACTGGCATAGTATGCCTCCTTAAATACTCAAAAAAAGACACTTAGAACACTAAAAACTATTCTTTTTTTTTATCGGTGAAATAAAAAGAAGGCTTAAAAAAGAAGGCTTTTCAAAATATATGAGAGATGTCAGAAAGATTTTTATTCTTTAAAAGAAGAAGCTTTTCTTTAGAAGATTTTCCACTTTTTATTTCAATATCTTGTTTAGATATCTTGAACTTTTTAGATAAAAATTTTATAAGCTCTTTATTCGCTTCCCCATCTATAGGAGGAGCCTTTATATCAATTTTTAAAAAATTACCTTGTATTCCTTTTATAGTATTTTTAGACGCCCTTGGCCTTACTTTAATATTTAAAAAGATACCCTTTTCAGAAATTCTTATACAAGAAATATTTTTATTTTCTAATTTCCCCGTACTATTTTTAGATTGTGCCATAATATTTTAAGTATTTTTAGAACTCCTCAACAT
>JAMONC010000057.1 GCA_027066725.1 Desulfobacterales bacterium | reverse complement strand
TAATAAACTATCGGTATCAAGTTCACCTAATATGAATCTAATTGCATTATTACAAATAAAAGGAGGACTCCAATCTTTTAAAAGTTCTTTAGTATCTTTTAAGAGCTTAGCAATATTAGAATTTTTTCTCTTTTTACTTACCTTTTTACTCAAAACCCTCTCCTACTATCAAGAAGAAGTGTAACTGGACCATTATTTATTAAGTGAACCTTCATAAGTGCTCCAAAAATACCTGTAGAAACCTTAATTCCATAACCTTTAGAAAACTCTACCACTTTTAAATATAATTCCTTAGCCTCATCTCCCTTTAAGGCATTTACAAAAGAAGGTCTTCTGCCTTTTCTACAATCTCCCAAAAGTGTAAATTGGCTTACAATTAAAAGCTCACCTTTTATATCTAAAAGACTTTTATTAAGCCTTCCTTGCTCATCATCAAAAACGCGTAAATTACATATCTTATCTGCAATATATTTTGCATCTTTTTCACTGTCTCCTACTTCTACTCCTAAAAGAACCAAAGCTCCTTGGCCAATCTCTGAAATTATCTCACCTTCTACCTCAACCTTTGCAAAAGACACCCTCTGCCATACTGCCCTCATAATATTTCTCCTTCAAAATTATAAAAACTTTTCTTGACAAACTATTTTTAAAATCAAAAATAAAACAAGTTAAGATTAAAAGATTAATATAGACTACATTATATGGATAAAAAAGACAGCTCAAGCCAAAGTGAAGAAAAAGATTTTAAAAACTGTAGCATAACTACATTAAAGGAATATTCTCTAAAGCTTTGGCAACCAAAAGATGGCTATAGATTCTCTCTAGATGCCCTATTACTCTCAGAGTTTATTAGACTTAAGCCAAATGAAAAGATTATAGACCTTGGAACTGGCTGCGGGATAATTGCGATCTTACTTGCTAGAAAAGGGGCAAAATTGATACATGGTATTGAGATCCAAAAGCGTCTTTTTGTACTTGCTAGTAAGAATGTAGAAATAAATAGTCTTCAAAAACGTATAAAAATTATACACGCTGATATAAAAGACCTAAGATTTAAATATAAGGCAGGAAGTTTTGATAGAGTGGTTACTAATCCCCCATATAGATCAGTAGGCTCAGGTAGAATGTGTCCTAAAAATGAAGAAGCCTTAGCTAGACACGAGATATTAGTAACTTTAAAAGATATCCTTTCTGTTTCAAAATATTTACTTAATCCTGGGGGATTAATAGATATTATATATCCTGCAGATAGAGTCTCAAAACTAATACATGAGATGAAAAATTTTAGATTAGAGCCTAAGATTCTCCAATTTGTGCATCCATATAAAAACATGGTTGCAAGACTTGTCTTAGTTGAAGGTAAAAAAGATGCCAAAGAAGAAACAAAGGTTTTAGAGCCTATTTTTATAACTAAATAAAATGTCTTTTGTTTTTTGGATATATTATTGTGGAAAAGTTTATTATAGCTAAAGGCGATAAGATCGTAAGCCAAGGACTTTGTATATCTAGACTAGAAAATAATAAGGTTTTATTTATAAGAGGCGCCCTTCCAAATGAAACTGTAAAATGTAGAGTATTAAAAGAAACAAAGTCTTATGTATTATCTGAAGTAGAAGAGATAATAGAACCTTCTATATTTAGAAGGACTCCAATATGTAGTTATGCTAATAATTGTGGTGGTTGTGGATTAGCTCATAGTCTTTATGAGTATCAGCTAGAATTAAAAAAAGAGATAGTAAAAGATAATCTTAAAAGAATTGCTGGAATAAAGCTATCTGATATCAAAATAATTCCATCAGATAAATCAATAGGTTATAGAAATAGAATAAGACTTCAGTTTAAAAGTAAGTTAGGAATAGGATATTTTTCTCAAGGAACAAATTATCTTATACCTATAAAGAAATGTCTTTTGGCAAGGGCACCAATTAGAAAATTGATGCCATATATATTTTTTTTCTTTAAAGAATATAAAGTTAATATAAAAGGACAAATAGAACTTATAAGCCCGCCTAAAGACACAAATGTATTTTGTACTATATCAACCAATGAGTCTAAAAAGGCATTTAAAATATTAGAGGCACTTATTCAAAATGGATTTATAAAAGGAGGAGCCCTCTTATCTAAAAAACAGATTTTTATAGGAGAATATACATTAAGATGGCCATATAACATAAATCTTAGAGACCTTAAAAAAGAATTTTTTATAGAAACAAAACCAGGTAGCTTTAGCCAAGTAAACTGGCAACAAAATCTAAAAGTTATTAATAAAATCATTCATGAAGCCGAAAACATAGTATGTAACAAGGTAGTTGATTTATATTCAGGATTTGGGAACATATCGATCCCTATATCACTTTTAGGTAAGGAAGTTATTAGTGTAGAACAAAATCCTTTAGCTATAGAGGCATTAAAGGAAAATATAAAAAAACTGGGAATCAAAAATATAAAAATTAAATGTGACAAAGCAGAAAATTATGTAAAAGAACTCATTAAAAACAAAAAGAATATTGATCTTCTTATACTAGATCCACCACGAAAAGGGGCAAAGGAGGTGATAAAAGCAATAAAAAATAAACGTATTTCTCATATATTCTATCTTTCTTGTTCACCTGCTACTTTTTCTAGAGACATTAAAACATTATTAGATTATAATTATAAAATAAAAGAGATAATTGCTTATGATTTTTTCCCTCAAACTTATCATGTAGAAACATTAATACACTTGACCAATAGGTTATAATATGCTTAAAATATTTAATATCTTCAAGAGTTATATATTTTTAATGATTTCTTTTTTACTTTATAAAAATCAAGTGTTGACAAAAGTATATATAAATGAATAAAGTTTTAGCAAAATCCAGTCAGGGAATGGATATCTCTGGCAATTCAAAAGGCCTTCCTTACAGGCCCACAAATGCTGTTCGAGGGAAGGGAGTTCCCTAAAAATTATTTTTTATTAGAAAGTAAAAGAACAAGTGGAACCTACAAGTAAGATTCAAAAACATATAAAAAAATGTATTTTGCGTTTTTGTAATGAGAATCTGTATAACCTAAAAGGTGATTCCCGGTTTCTTTACAATTCATAGAGAAAGTAGCTTTAAAGTTGATAAAAAGTAACATTTTTTGTCCTGCAAAAAGATCAGGATAAAGGAGGTAAAAAAATAAAATGAGTGGACAAGTGTCTAGTCCACCAGAAGGTGTAGATATGGCAACAAAAGAAAAGCAAGAAAAAGAAACAAAAGAAAAAAAGACTACTAAAAAAAGAGGCTCTACCAAAAAAGATAAGGTAGAAGAAAAAGAAACAAAAGAACAACAAGAAGAACAAGAAAAGAATCAAGAAGAGGCAAAAACTACTGAAGAAAGTAAAAACGAGCAAGAAAGCAATGAACAAGAAGAATCTGCAACTACTTCCTCTCCTACTAACAATAAAAAAACTACTAAAAAGGTAATCTTAAAAAGCTCTAAGAAAAAAGAAAAAAAGGATGAAGAAAAAGAAAATGGAGAAGAGGCTTCCTCAGATAAATCCAATAATAAAACCGAGGAAGAACATAAAGAACTTATAAAACCTGCTAAATCTCTCTCTGAAATAATGAACCTTGCAGAACTTAAGAAAAAAC
>JAMONC010000056.1 GCA_027066725.1 Desulfobacterales bacterium | reverse complement strand
CATATAAAAAATTCTTGATTTCCTTTTATAACTTCCCATCTTGCATCAAGACCTAAGAGTCTCATCAGAGGTACAAGTTTTCTAAGTATTTCTGCAACACCTCCACCTTCACGAGTAGAATTTACATGAACAACTTTTACACCTTGAAGTAATTTTGCAAGTTGTTTCAAATGTTCAACAACATCTCTTCCTGCAACTTTTGCATATAATTCTAATAAATCATCTTTGTTGTTTCCATTTATATTTTCATTATTATTCATAAATTCCTCCAACAGTTACCATATCTTTGTGTGTTAATAGAATATATTAGAAATATGCAGATAAGATGTCTGTTAATATATGTCTTAGATCCTTTAGTGACGAGAAATAAGGATCTATAGCAAGGATTGTTTTTCTTAAGTCTTCATATTCTTCACCAAATGCGGCAAGCCAGGCACTAAAGTCATCACATCGTTCAGGCGTTCTTCTTCTTGCATCAATAAAGTGATAAAAAATACTACCTTGGGATAAGTCTGGTACGAGAGAAGGAAGTTCTTTAGGATCTTCAATTCTTCTTCCTGTATCAAAAACTACAATCTGAGAACGTAAGAAATGAAATAATTGATCTGTCTTAGCCCAAGGTATATATTCGCTTTGATCAAGTCTTTCTTCAACAACCTCGATTAATTCCATTCTGAGTTCTTCAATATCATCATATTCTGTTGGATCAATAACACTTAGTTGTTCAGCAAGGGCTTTTTCATGAAGTCCATGATAGACCCATGCAGCAAAGTCGTTATTATACTCTGGTTCATCAAACTGACTTTGTAAAAAACGACCCCAAAAATGATGATATATACTTGAAGTTGGCACTTCTTGTAATCCTTCTAAAAATTCTCTTAAATTTTGAGCCTTTTTACCTGTCCCTAAAACAACTAAAGCACAATCTCTAACTTGAAAGGGTTCTATGTGAATGTCTTCTATATTAGACATATATTCCTCCTTTTTAATCTTAATTATTTAAATAATAGCATGTTTTTAGATTTTTTAAAAAATTAAACATGACTAAAAAAATTTCATTAACTTTTGATCAGCTAATATCAATTTTGAGGTTTTCTTCTTTAAGAATCGAACAAAGAATAAAAAAATGAAAGAACTTTTTTATGCTTGCAACTTAACCGATAATATTTTACAAGGCACTGTAACTTTTTATTTTTACTAAATATTTTATGAGGGATAAAAAATGAAAAGTTTAATTTTTATATTATTTTCCATTTTACTTTTTGTGTGTGGCTTGTTTCAAATTAGCGCTTATTGTGATCCTTTTATAAGTGTAGATGGTTATATATGGATTAATAATCCAGAGCTTTATATAGCAAACTGTAGAGTATTTATTACAGACATGGAAAACAAAGCCCTGTTTGCTATTGCTCCTTCCCAATTAGGCCAGCTTGAAGCAGTCTTGACAAACAAAATGAAACTTCAAAAACATTTACCCAAAATATGTAGCCATTGGACAAAAATTTTTTTAAGTGTACAAGTTTTAAATAAAAAGACTCATAAGGCAATAACATATGAAGTTAATTATAACATAAATTTATTCAGTTTTAATAGTTGTAAAATAAAACAATTTTTAGGAAATATAAAATCAACCAATAGAATTATAAATGTAAATGACTTTCACACCTGGCACTTTATAGGTTATTATCATTGGTAGGAGGGTTAAATCCTTGTGCATATAGAAATATTTCAACACTTTCTGATCTTGAACTTTTTGGTTTAAACACTTTAACATTTTTAAAATGGTTCTGACAAAATTTTCTAAAAGCAGGCAGATCAGAACCTTCAAATACCTTACAAAAGAAATCCCCTCCTTTTTTAAGGACTTCTTTGCAAATATTAAGAGCTGCTTCAGCAAGGGCAATAGAACGCAAGTGATCTACATCTTTTCTCCCTGTAGTATTAGGTGCCATATCAGATAGAACTACATCAAATTTTTTATTTTTACCAATTTGTTCCAATAATTCTTTAGGTAGTATATTAAATACATCAGCTTTTATTGTAATAACATTCGGGGCTGGTGGATTTATATTTTTAATGTCTATAGCTACAACTTTACCTTTTTTACCTACAATCTCTGAGGTGTATTTACTCCAAGCACCAGGAGCAGCTCCTAGATCTAATACATTATAACCTCGTCTTAATAACTTAAATTTTGATTGAGCTTCTTTTAGTTTGTATACACTCCTTGCTGGATAGCCCTCTTGTTTTGCCTTTTTGAAATAATAGTCTTTTATTTTTTTCATTTTTTTAAATAAGATTCAAAAAATTCTGTTATTTCATCAAGGAGTACAGGATACTCCATTATGTTTTCATGGGTGGTATCAGGTAAAGTAATTAACTTTACTTCTCCACCCCAAGCCTTGGCAAGTTTTTCTGAACTTTGTTTTGGCACAGATTTATCATATTCAGCTAATATAAAAAGACAAGGTGCTGTTACTTTCGGGGCAAATTCTATTGCATTAAATCTATGTTTTATAAGCCAAGAGACAGGTAAAAATGGATACATTCTCTGAGCTAGTTCTTCTAAACTATGGAAAGGAGTAATAAGGCATATTGAATTAGTTTCTCTTTGGCTTGCTAAGTATGTGACAACACAGGTACCAATACTTCTGCCAATTATAAATATATCTTTAGGTTCTTTGTTATATTTTTGGGCAAAGTGGTCATATATTGATAGTGCTTCAATGTAAAATGAGGATTCAGAGGGGACACCTCCACTTAATCCGTATCCTGGATAGTTAGGAAGTACTATATGATAGTCTTCCATTTGATCAAACAAGTCTAAATAAAAAGAGGCTTCATCACAATTACCACCAAAAAATATTACCATAGGTAAATCTTTATCTTTATGTAATTCAAAACCTTGAAGAGTTATTCCTGTTGGGGATTCAAAGAAAAAGTTAGAGTCTGGATATCTAATTTCTATTTCTGCAAGTTTTTGTTTACTAAGTTTTTGTACATCAAATATCATAGAATCTTGTTTAAAATAAAGATATGTACCATAGCCTATAAGACCTCCTCCAATTCCTGCACCAATCATTGTTAAAGTTTTTAGTATTTTTTTGCTAAGCATGATTTACCTCTTAAAGATTTTTCTAGATTTTTTATATGAAGTTTTTATAATATATCTCCTTAATCTATAATTTTGGAGGAAAATATGAAAGAATATAAATTTCTTAACCCTCAAAGTAGTCTCTTATTTGTCATCGATCTTCAAGATCGTTTATTAAATGCAATGTATAAACCAGAAAGAGTGATAAAAAATACAATTCTTATGATACAGGCTGCTAAAATATTAAATATACCAATTGTTACTACTACTCAATATAAAAAGGGCTTGGGCGATATAAGTCCTTCTATTAAAGAATTAATAACAGATTTCCCTTGTATTGATAAGATAGAATTTAATGCCTTTTTAAACCCTGAGGTAGATAAATTCTTTAAAGAATTGCCAATAAGTATTGATACAGTACTTATAACAGGAGTTGAAGCACACATCTGTGTGTATCAAACAGCAGTTGCAGCAAAGATAAAAGGATTTAAACCATGGGTTATTTCTGATGCAATTTCTAGTCGAGAAAAGAGAAATATAAAATCTACTATGA
>JAMONC010000055.1 GCA_027066725.1 Desulfobacterales bacterium | reverse complement strand
TATCAATAATTATAAATTTATTCCTTGCGATTATAAAAGCGGTTGCAGGTTTTATATCTAACAGCAATGCACTATTAAGCGATGCAATACACTCTGCTTGTGATGTGCTAGGTTCTGGAGCAGCTTTTATTGGTATTTGGGTAGCTCGTCAAAATCATCCTTCCTTTCCCTATGGACTTTATAAAGCAGAAACTATTGCTACATTGGTAAGTTCTGTAGCCATATTAACTGCTGCCTATGAAATAGGAAAACATGCTATATCTGGACCAAGTGTTATGCCTGAAGTTGGTATAGCCTTACCTGTTACTATATTAACCTTTATAATTGCTTTAGGCTTTGGAGTCTTTCAAGTAAGAGAAGGAAAAAGACTTGGCTCCCCGGCCCTAGAAGCAGATGGAAAAGATTATCTTACAGATTCTCTCTCAACTGCTGTGGTCTTAATAGGACTTATTGGTGCTAAGTTAGGATATAATCTAGACAGATGGGCGGCATTGATAGTGTCTTTGTTCGTATTTAAATCAGGTGGAGAACTCCTATGGCACGCATTAAAAGATTTAATGGATGCTGCTATAGATAGAGATACCGAAAGAGAAATTGTAAGATTAGTTGAGTCACATCCTAGAGTGGAGAGAGTTGAACGAGTCTTAAGCCGCACTGCAGGAGGAAGATTTATTGTGGATCTTGATGTAGTAATGAATACACCCTCTCATGAACTTGCTGATAAAATATCTGATAGTTTAGAGGCTGAAATACAGGAGAGATTCCCTAGGGTATGTATGGCAAGGATTAGGTCTCACTTTCACCCCTCCCCTACTATAAAACGTATTACTCCTCTAGCCTCTCCAAATGGGGAATTAGCTCCTCATATAGCTAAGGCACCTTGGTTTTTAATTGAAGTTATAGATAAAAAGACAGGTAAAATAATAAGTAAGGAAATAAAAGAAAACCCATATAAATCTGCTGAAAGAAAAAGAGGCTTTCTTGTAGGTAAATGGCTTTTAGAACTACATCCAGATCAATTTGTAGTACCTGGAGATAAAGAAGGTACTGTAGTTGCACTTTTAAAAGAAGCTGGAACAGAAATTATACATAATAAAAAACAATATTCCACCTGAAGTGTAACTATTACACCTCAAGTGGAGGATAAATTTTTATTTTATTTATTATTTACTTAGCTATAGCAACAGCAGTTGCTTTAATTAATAAAAGAACTTCATCGCCTTCTTTAAGATCCATATCTTCTAATGCATCAACTGTAATTATAGAAGATAATTTTTTACCATCTCCTATATCTACTTTTACTACACATACAGCCTGCCCTTTAGTAATTTCTTTTACAGTACCTTTTAGTTGATTCCTGAAACTTGTCTTCATAAGCTGCCTCCTTACTTAAAATTTATTAAAATTTAATTAAAATTTAATTTAACTATTTAACTATTTTAAAATTAAAAAAATGTCAAATATAAAATATTCGTGTTACACTTTTGTAGCTAAATAGACAAAAATGTAAAATAAATCTCTAGTAATTTACTTAAATAGGATTAATTAGGATGTGAAGGAAAGAAAAAGATATCTATATTGTATCCATTTCCCCAATATGAGTATTTAAAAAAAGGAGTAATCTTTTACCAACATCTGGAAGGCTAGGCTGTTTCCCTAATATGACTTGTCTTGGATTTATAGGATGTCCATAAAATATCCTATCTGCATCATAATCCTGTCCTAAAGCAGCCCCTTGTATATAAGCACCTGCAAAAAATCCTTTTGTTCTAGAGTAAGAATATATAGCTGCATTTAAAGTAACATCTGTTGATGCGGATAAACTTCTTCCTACAGGACCTGCTGCTGCAGATAAATCTGCCCCTAATGTAAAATTATCTTTTAAAAAGCTTTCAACTCCCCTAGGATTCATTATTATAAGAACTAGATCTGTAGCCTTTATCCCTATCTGCCATCCAAATGATCCTGTAGCTAATTTTAAAAATATAGGACCATGCCACCTACCAGTTTTAAAATTCCGTGCAACTAATATCCCCTTACCATATCCTATACCAACTAAAAAACCTGCCTGATACAGAGATGGGAATATTGCTATACCATAACATCTATTTAATAACCTCTGTGGAATAACCCTATCTGGTGCCATGGCAAGTTGTTTTAATACTAGGGTAGCATCTTGCACTATTTCATTTGGAGACTGGGCATAAGTTGGTCTTATTGAAAAACTATAAAACACAAAAATTAATATAAAAAATATTTTTAAATAAAAAGATATAATCCTGCTTTTTTGTACCATGTATAGCCTCCCATATTTACTTTTTATAACAATAAGCAAAAGATATTCCAGTCTTATTTCTTCATACCCATCATCTGAAACATACCAAACATAGATTGTTCTTTAAACGGTCCTACTTTTAAGTTTAATATCTCATCAGGTAAGATTTTTCTTGTTTTTTCAACTTTAATAATAGCAGTATCTCCTTTGTGTTTAAATAACAGATATAGTTTTAAGTCATATATATTATGTATGGGTTTCCCGTCAAAAGCTAAGATTAAATACCCTGGCTTTATCCCCGCATCCCATGCTACCGAATGGGGAATAACATCTATCACTTTTAAATAAGTTTTACCATCTTTCTTAATGCTTGTTAAAAATACTCCTAACTTAGGTGAATATGGCTGTTTTATAAAAGGGGGGAACAAGAAAAAGTCTGCCATATTTGGTTTTAACTGATCATCATGTACATTTATAATAATTACCTGCTTTAATGGTAGAGCTATTCTTACCCTATAAGGTATTCCATATCCAAAAACTACATGTCCGGAACCAGTTAAAACTACCATCTGATACTCAGGATGCTTTTGTAAAAAATTTACTATGGAATCAGCCATAGTTTGATCCCACACTGTTTGAGCTTCACAAAAATATTCAAAATTATTTAAGCCCGTATGTATCTTAAATATCTTTTTAAGTAATCTTCTATAATTCTCATTAGGAAATATAAGTTTTTTAGGAATCTCTTGACGTTCTTTTTTGCTAAGCGATTTTAAACCTTTTAATGCCACCTTGTTTGCTATTTCATTTGGAGCATTTAATGCAATAATTGGAAGGTGATGCTTTTTACAAAATTCTATAATTGGTCTATACATTAAATAATTAAAACTCCAATTCTTAAGATAATGAGTCTTTTTTATAAAAGTTTTTTCATCTATTTTACCTGCTAGATATTTATTTATTATATTTTGATACCTTTTTTCAAACATCTCCATACCAACAGCTATATAATGATTATGTTTATAAAGTGCCTCTATTATTCTAAGTTGAACTATATGATCCGCATATTGATCATGTTTCTCTCCAACAAAAATAATAGGAGTATGCAATACCTCTTTAATAATATTACTTAAATTAGTAAGGGAGTTATTAGGAACCCCATAGCAAGAAAATGAACTAGTCTTCTGAATATTATCTTTCGAAAAGGCAAAAGTTATATTTAGTAAAATACAATATACAAATACTAAAAATAGAATATTAATAAATTTCATTTGCGTCATTATTACCTCCGTATTATACCTAATTACCAGTTATAAAAATAATAAACTATTGTGACTAATAATACACTTATTATTCTTACACTTTGACTAATACTAA
>JAMONC010000054.1 GCA_027066725.1 Desulfobacterales bacterium | reverse complement strand
AAATGTAAAGAAATATTATTAAAAGATTCACACATACCTATATATAGAGTAATATTATCAATAATATCTATCCAGTCTAAAAATAGAACTATTATAGAAGATATAATACAAGAATCTATATTAAAAGAATTACCTCAACTAGAAAAATTTTTATCTACCCTTGCAATACTTGCAGCAATAGCACCTCTTTTAGGTTTACTCGGTACCGTAAGTGGTATGATAAATACTTTTCAAGTTATAACTCTATTTGGAAATTCTAATCCAAGGCTTATGTCTGGAGGAATATCAGAAGCATTGATAACAACTGAATTAGGACTATCAGTCGCAATACCTATTATGCTTATACATCACTTTCTAGAAAGAAAAGTGGATAAATTAATTGGTTATATAGAAGAAACTGCAATGGAAATAGCAAACGCCTTTTTAAATATATCTGAAGATGATGATTAACAATATATTATTAAACTTAATATCGTATTTTAACGAAGGTGGCATTGTAATGTGGCCACTTTTGTTTGTATCTATATGGCTATGGACTATTATATTACTTAAATTAAAACAACTATATATATATTCTAAAAAAGAGCTTCCTCTTATGCGCATTCTTATAGAATTTAAAGAAGGTAAACTATCTCAACAAGAATTAAAAGATTTTATAGCTTCTGATATACCCCCTATATGGAAGGAATTCTTTACTATTATTTTACAGACTAAATCTGTCAATAAAAAGAGTAATATATTTCTACCACAAATGATTATGTCTCGTTTTAAAATATTAGAACATCATACAACCACAATCTTAGTACTATCTGCGATAGCACCTCTTTTAGGTCTACTTGGCACTGTAAGTGGTATGATATATACATTTGATGTCATAAGACAATTTGGTACAGGTAATCCCCAAGCACTTGCTCATGGTATATCTGAAGCACTTATTACTACACAAACTGGATTAGTAATAGCAATACCTGGCATGTTTATGGGTACATTTATAAAACGAAGAATAAATCAATTTAAAACTAGATTAGAACAACTCACTATCAAACTCAAAACTACTATACCAGAAAATAGAATGTATGAGGATAACTTAGATGAAAAGTATAAGGCTTGCTCGTAGGAAATCTAGTAGTCCAGAAATCAATATGGCTCCGCTTATAGATATGATATTTATACTTCTTATATTCTTTGTAGTAACAACAAGTTTTGTACGTCAAAGTGGAGTTGAAGTAAAAAGACCTATTGCACAAACAGCAACCTTACAGCATAAAGCAAGCCTTTTAATTGGAGTAACAGCTGATGGACTTATTTACGTAAAAGGAAAACCTGTAGATATTAGAGCACTTAGACCTATTCTAGAACAATTTCTTGCATCTTCACCAAATGGCTCAGTAATCATTGTAGCTGATAAAAATAGCCATACTGGAACTGTAGTACAAGTTCTAGACCAATGTAGGCTTGCAGGCATAAAAAAGGTAAGTATTGCTGCAAGACGTCCTAGCAAATAAAAATGTTGACTAACTATATCTCTAAAAGACTCAAATTTACACCTTTTGATTGGATAGTTGCCATCTTTTTGGCAATAATTTTAAATCTATTTATATTTCTTGGAATGCCAGAGCTTTCAAAAACAAATTATAATCCAAAACCTATCAATTTCCCCTTAGAAGGGGTCTATTTAACTCAATTTCATCCAAAGTTAAAACAAGTCAATACTAGTTTAAATCATATAACCAAGCCAAAACCACCTAAAATAACACATAGTAAAGTTTTATCAGTAAAAAACATAAATCATACAATAACAAAAAAGATAAGTTTTTCTCCACCTAGTTTCGACCTAGCTCCTAAGCTATCTATGAATTTAGCAGTTCCAATTCCTCCTGTCTCCCAAAACAAAGTAAGTAATAACTTAGGGTTCATCAAAGGGGGAAAACCTGTAAAGGGAGCTGGCATATTCTCTTTAGGGCAAGTAGATAATGGGCCTATTTTACTTGTAAGAATTGATCCTATTTATCCATATTGGGCTCGTATTAGGGGGATAGAAGGTAAAGTTATTGCCCAAATAGTAGTAGATCAGCATGGACTTGTAAAAGATGTAAAGATAATAAAAGCAAAGCCAGCCCATATTTTTGAAAATTCAGTAATAAGTGCTGTTAAAAAATGGCGATTTAAGCCTGCTACATATCATGGCAAAGCCGTTAGTGTAAGAATAGAAATCCCTTTTAAATTTAGACTTGAGCAGGAAAATTATTGATGTTTAAAAGACTAAACATAAAGCTTAAAATAAGTTTAATACTAGCGTTTCTATTTTTATGTATTTTTCACCCTACCCTTTCATTTTCAAAGGAGAACTTACCCCCTCTTTCTCCTTTTTTAAGAGAAATTGCTATCAAAGCCCAAAAAGATATAAATTCAGGTAGACTAAAAGATGCAGAAAAGTCCCTCTTACCTTTTGTAAAAGGACAAAATGCTCACCCTGTCTTTTGCTTTTTAATTGCAAATACATATTATTTAGAAAAGAAACTTCCACTTGCCCTAACTTTTTATAAAAAAACTATTAAACTTGCTCCAGGCTACTTACCTGCTATTGAAAATGCTGCGGCTGTATCTTTTGAACTAAAAAGATATATAAAAGCAGCCAATTATTATTTAAATGCTTGGCAAATCTCTAAAAAACAAAAAAATCCTGATAAAAAATTACTTTATAACTGTGCAATAGCATACTATCAAGCACATAAATATAGAAAGGCTATCAGTATATTAAAAAAATTATTTAACATATCAAACAATCCTTCTAAGCCATCAATATCACTTTATGTTGTCTGTTCTATTAATCTAAAAGATTACAAGAGTTGCTTAAAAAAGCTAACTCAATTTATAAATAAATACCCATATAAAGCCTATCTGTGGTTATATGCTGGACAGATTCTATTACTAAAAAAAGATTATAAAAACGCTGCCATATACCTAGAAATTGCTTATACATTAGATAATGCAAGTCCTAAAAAATGGAAGGAATTAAGTAACATATATGCATATTGTAATGCTCCCATAAAAGCTGCTAAATGTTACTTAAGGGCTGTACCAAATAAACTCTCTAAAAGTGACTTAAAAACCTTAATAAATTATTTCTTACAAATACATAATTATAAGATAGCTATATCGTATATAAAAGAAGCTATAAAGTTATCCCAAGACCCATCCTTATATATATTGTTAGGAAAGCTTGCCTTTGAACATGGACAATTTAATCAGGCAAAAAACTCTCTAAAAAAGGCTTTAATCCTTATAAATAAGAAAGATTTTAAAAATAAGATAACAACAGACAAAATAAATGAAACATGGATGCTACTTGGTGTAAGTGCCTTTGAAACACAAGACTTTAATCTTGCTCAAAAGGCATTTTTACATCTTGTTCACATAAAAAGATATAAACAACAAGCAAAAGGATACTTAGCCTTTATTTCTTTATTAAAAGATAAAACACAAAACAATAAAAGGATAACTATAAATGGAAAAAAGAAAGACTATAACCCAACCAATAGAACTTAAGTCACCTTATAAAGGAGTAAGTATCTTTAGATCTGAAAAGATCATATTTGCTAGATTTAATAACCCGCACATAGTCATCTCTACATGTAGAGTAAATGGTGGCATAAAA
>JAMONC010000053.1 GCA_027066725.1 Desulfobacterales bacterium | reverse complement strand
TTAGAGCACTATGAAAAAAAACTTGAAGCTCTAGAACTTGATACTCAAGTTGCCTTAGAAAAACAAATAAATGCAGCTAAAGAAATTGCTCAGATAAAAGAGATCACAGGTAGAGATAAACCAAGTGTTATCACCTAATAGTGTAGTAATATTTAAAATAACTTCTTGTCTTATTTTTACTTGTCTTTATTAAGGAGATATCTAATGAAGGACAGTATTTCTTTTAAAGATTTCTTATACTTTTATCACTGGTTTAAAAACTTTGTTCAGAGCTTTTACAAAGGGAAAGACGAACATGATAAGTGGGTAATAAAGTTAAAATATGACCATACCTTAAGGGTATCTAAAGAAATTGTAGATATTGGTAGAGAGCTTAATCTTAATACTGAGCAACTTTTTTTGGCTAAGACCATAGGGTTATTTCATGATGTGGGAAGATTCCCCCAATATGAAAAATATCATACCTTTAGAGATGCTAAATCTGAAAATCATGCACTTTTAAGTGTAAAAACATTAATAGAAAAAGGCATACTAGATAAGCTAAGTAAAAATATAAAAAATGTCATCTTAAAAGCCATAGAATACCATAACATAAGAATATTACCTATTGGGCTTGATCCAGAGATTGATTTTTATAGTAGACTTATACGAGATGCAGATAAATTAGATGTATTAAATGTCTTTGTAGAATTATACGATAATCCCTCAAAGCTTATCTCTACAATAGAGCTAGACTTACCTGATTGTAATGAAGTAAGTGAAAAGATTATAGAAGATATATTGGCAAATCAAATCTCAAATTTAACTTATATGAAATGTAAACACGATATGAAACTTATGCTTCTTAGCTGGACATTTGATATAAACTTTGCTCCTTCCTTAAAAAGGATAAAAGAAAGAAGATACATTGAAAAAATAATATCTCATCTACCCCCAAGTCCTAAGTTAGAAGAGGTAAAAAAGCATCTTCTTTCTTATGTAGACTTAAAACTTTTAAAAGATACAGAATAACCTAAATCATTTGATTATAGTCAAGGGGTCTATTTTCGGAAATATTGGGTTTTCTTTACACATTTTTTCAACTTGGCAAAGACTCCTTTTATCATCTCTATTCAACCAGTAAATAGAGGCCAGTTTCCAAAATCTATTAAGGCTTTCAAAGAAAAAGCCCTTCATTTTATCTACAAAGTGTCCATTTGAGATGACAAAAGCAAGATCAGAATTCATGGACTGAAGGACCTCTCTTTGTGCCTGTTTTACAATCCTGTTTGCCATTATATCATCAGGATGTTTCTTTAAATCCTTTACCATTTCTCTCAATTCTTCTATAGCCTCATGGCTATGGCGATACATCCAAGAAACACTTCCATACATCCATTTATCAAATGTTCCTTTATCTCCCCAAGAAGATGGATTTATAAACATCTCTTGATTCCTGGGATATCTGGCAAGATATGCACTTGGAGTGATAAGCTCTGTCTGATTCTGGTTATAATAGAGCTTTTTAAATAAGAAATACAGAAAATCTGGTCCCTCATACCAGTGGTGTCCAAAAAGCTCTGCGTCATACATTGCAACAACAAGGGGTTTTTTCCAGAACCAATTCTTTATGTATTCAAACCTAAAATTCCTTGCCTCCATAAAGTGCTGGGCATGTCTTGCAGCCTTCTCTATTGCCCAACTCCTTACATAAGGTTCTTTATAGTTACTTTGTCTAGATGTAATTCTATTGTATTTTAAAGGTCCTCCTTTTATATGAAACTCAAGATAGTCAGGGTCTCCTGGATAGCCTTCTTCTCCACTCCATACTTGTTTACCTGTTTCAGGGTCCCTTGCAAATGCTGCAACATCGCTTCCTTTAAGATAAACAGGAGCATGTGTACCAAAGGCAGAAGGACAATCACCTAAAAGTATAGCATGTGTTTCTGTAAAGAAATACTTTAGACCTACCTCTTCTAAATATTTTTCTAATCCCGGGACATAAGCACATTCAGGAAGCCATATCCCTAAAGGTTTTCTATCAAATGTGTATTCATAATCATTTACTGCAGTTTGAATTTGTGCTCTTATTGCCTCAGGATACATTGCATAAAGGGGTAAAAAGCCATGTGTTGCTGCACAAGTTGATATTTCAAGATATCCTTCATCTTGAAACCTTTTAAAAGCCAATGTTAAATCTTTATCATATCTTAAGAAGCAATCTCTTACCTCTAAAAACCTATTAAGATGCATCCATGCAGTATCATGATAGTGAGGTGCTTCTCTTCTTGTACGGTCAATTTCAACCCTAGCAAGACTTATATGTGCCTCCATGTATTTTAGAAATTCTTCCTGTAAGAAGGCGCTTTTCATCATATTACAAAGCGTAGGAGAAATATCCATTGATATTCTAAAATCTACTCCTTCTTCTATTAATTTTTCCATTATTCGTATAAGTGGTATATAAGTCTCTCTTATTGCTTCATGAAACCACTCTTCTGGATAACCTATAGGCTGCCATATACCAGATGTACCATAGTCAACCCGTCTTCTTATGTAAGGAAGATGTGCATGTAGATGAATTATTAATAGTCCAATAGAATTTTCTTTAGTTCCCATAATAGACCTAAGGTCTCTATGAGATGGGTGCTCATCAATTTGAGGGGCTTCTTTAAAGACTATAGGATTTGAACCTGTTGATATACGCGCAGTCTGTGCTGGATTTGAAACATCTGTTAATTCAAAAACATCCCTTCCATCTCTTACTGCAACAATCTGAACTCTCCATACCTTATCTGGATCAACATTTAAATACCAATTATCACTAAGTCCAAGATGGACTTCAACATCTTTATCCATATGATGATATAAAGAGCCTGCAAAATCATGAAAAACCCTTATATATGTCTTTATCCTTTCAGGTTTATTATCACTTATCTTTTCTATAAAGCTTGTAAGCCTTTTTTGATCTATATGCCAATATGCATAGATTCTATGTTCATCTATTGGAAGAAGGATAATTTTATCTGCCCTAGGAGGAATAGCTATCTTATCAGAGACAATAATAGGGGTAAAAAAACATCCAGTATCATCAATAATGCTTTTATCTTTTATTTTATTAAGGGATTTTTCTTTTAAAGATAAAAACAAAGCTGCTATATATGTCTTATTATCTTTTAATCCAGTAAATAACCAATCCTTAGAAAGGGCAATAACCTTTTTTTCATCAGGATAACATTCCTTAATCTCCTTACCTGATATCTCAAATAATTTTATGATTACATCTACATCGTCCCATGATAGGTTATTTGTTATAAGGAGATGATCTTTTACCTTATTCCAGTCTTCTTCTTTAATATCCCAGTAGGCTCTAAGTTGAATAGAATCAGATTCCCATATCTCTCTCTTTAAGTACATAAAGGGATCTTCAGAAAGGGACTTAAAATCTAGTTCATCTAATATCGCTATGGTTTTAGGCGCTTTAAAGTCTAGTTTAAAAAGGTGTCTTATTATATGAGGATTTTGTTCCTTATATATCTTTTCATCTTCATTTTCATTGTTATTTAAATAATCTGATTTAACAACACAAAGGCTTACCTCTTTTAAAGGTCCAAGTATTAGAGCGTGGGAATTAAGCCCTGGATATATCCATTCTTTTTCTTGTAACTGTGAATCCTTTTGTGGCCATCTCTTAACAAAAAGAGC
>JAMONC010000052.1 GCA_027066725.1 Desulfobacterales bacterium | reverse complement strand
TATAATCACTCCTTCTAAAACTAGAGTATGGAAAAACACAGCCATCATAATCTCTCTACCAACAAGGCCTGGTGGAGATAAAAATACAAAGATTGGAGTACCTAATATCATAGCCAAAATTATCTCGCCTAAAAAAGAAAACCAAAATACGCGCCTTGGAAGTGTTATTGTATCTTTTCTGTATCTTTTTTTAGAAAATATTATGATGACCTTATCTATAAGCTCACTTAAAAAACTTATAGGACATATCCATGCACAAAACAGCCTACCTAAGAAAAAAGCAATTAATATAGGAAATGCCATACCTATTAAAAGAGGAAGATATATAAGCTTTGATGTTAGGATACTTTCAAGGCCTTCAAGAGGGGATACAAACCAAAGCCTTCCTATACTTATAGATTGATACCAGCCTTGTATAAAATTTATGTGAAAATAATAGTTTAAAAAAGGGGCTATTAAGATTAAAAAGAATGCAAAAAATTGTATTAAAAAACGTATGTTATTCCATTTATGTTTATTTTTTCTCTGTTTTTTGCTCATCTTTACACTTATTTAAATGCATAAATAGGTCTTATGTTTATACCTTTTAACCCATGCTTATTTGTAATAGGACAGCCATGTGCGCATATTCCGCATCCTGTACAATACCTGTCATCTACAACAGGACGCAGTTCATCAAGATGAATCGCCTTTTCTTTAAAAGGACATACATTGTAACAAGTTCTACATAAAGCCTCTCCTCTCCATGTGATACATGTATGTTTATCTATTACAGCAAGTCCCATCCTGACATCTTTCATAGCAACAGGCCTAAGAGTACCTGTTGGACAAATATGCACACATTTCATACATAAATAACAAGGGATATCTAAAACATGAATTATGGGGCTACCTGCATAAACGCCATAATGTATATCAAGAGGTTTTATTGCTCTATAAGGACATACCTCCACACATCTTCCACATCGGATGCATTTACTTAAAAATATCTCTTCAGGTACTGCTCCAGGAGGTCGTAATATGTTAGTCTTAACTGGAGAACTTGATCGAATATCTTTCCCAAAGCCATTTGTTGACAAAGCCAAGCCTAAAGAAAAGATACCAGATAGAAATCGCCTTCTTTTATTATCAGTTAAGGCTTCTTTTGTCCCATTTGATTTTTGGGATGTATTTTCCTTGTTCAATTTTCTCTACCTCATCTTCTGCATGAAGATATGTTAGTCCAACAGAAAGTACCCCAGTTATAAGAGATATCTCTTTAACAATATCCTCCATATCATCAGAGGTCTTTGTATCTATTACTATCACAATATTTCCCTTTTGATCTGAACCATAGACCTCAACAAAATCCTTGCGTTTAAGCTTTATGAGTACAGAGTCAATCTCTTTTGGGTCAGCCATAACTACAAAGCCACCAATAGGCATACTAAAGCCTCCATAAACTATGGGGGATGGGGTTTACCCATCCCCTAGATTTTCTCTACTAAGCAGAAGGCTGCCAATCACTTGGCCAATTCTTCCGAACAATATAGGGAGTTAAAGGTTTGGGACCAGATACACGTTTTATTCTACAAGCACAAATCTTAAACTCTGGCTCTTTTGAACCAGGGTCATAGGCATCTTTTGTTACCCTATTAATCATTCTATCTTCAAACATATCATGCCAATATACAAAGACCATCCCTTCAATAGGACCTTCATATATCTTGGCAGGTAATATATTTTTACCTCGTCTTGACTCAACCAAGACCATATCACCAGGGCTTATCCCCAACTTTTCTGCATCCTTTGGATTTATTTCAACAAAGGCATAGGGATTTGCCCTCATAAGCTCAAGTATTCTACCAGTCATACTACTTGTATGCCAATGATCAATAACCCTGCCTGTTGATAGATAAAATGGATACTCAGCATCAGGTAGTTCTGCAGGCCCTTTATATGGTCTAAGCCATATCCATAGTTTTTTATCTGGATGTGCCCCACCATAAAATTGATATGGAAGGTTATTAATTGCATACTTATCTGCAAGAGGATCTATCCCTCTTACAAACTTTTTATATGTGCCTCCTTTTAAGGCAAAGTCTTTAGTTGGTGCAGGCCACTGCACGCCATCTGGCAATCTTTTAAGCACTTCATAAGTAGCACCACTTAAATCATTATCTCTATTTTTAGTAAGCTTTTGGGTATATTCCTCCCAAATTGCTTTAGGAAGTTCATAACCCTCTTCTTTTCCTAAAAATGACTCTACACATTTTTTTATTACAGGATCATTAAGCTCTTTAGAAAGCCTAAGTGCCCATTCACGCACAATCCAGACCTCCGGCTTTGCCTCACCTGGTGGGTCAACAGCCTTTGTTGTAAGCTGAGATCTTCGCTCAGTACAGCCAAACACCCCTGTCTTTTCAAAGTGAAATGCAGTTGGTAATACTAGATTGGCAAGTTCTGTAGTCTTTGTTGGAAATATGTCTGTTACTACCATAAAGACATCATCTCTTAACATGCCTTTTCTGTAAGGATCACAATTTGGTAGGCTTTGTGCAGGGCTTGTACAGTTTATCCATATTGCCTTTATCTTACCCTCATTTACAGCCTTAAACATGGCAATTGTATGATAACCTGGTTTAGAAGGAATCCTTCCTCTTGGAACTCCCCATAGGTCTTCTACTTCATGACGGTCCTTATCCTTTTTAACAAGTCTATGTGCAGGAAGTATATGACAAAGCCCGCCTCCTTCTCTAACTCCACCACATGCATTTGGTTGGCCTGTTAGAGAAAAACTATCTGCACCAGGCTTACAAAGCTGTCCTGTAAGGATATGTAGATTATGTATAAGATTATTTGCCCAAACACCGCGTTTTCTTTGATTTATCCCCATGGTCCACATACTCATTGTGGCCATAGAGGTAGCAAACCATCTAGCAACCTTTCTTATATTTTCTGGTGTAATATTGCCCCCGCATATCCTTGCAGCTTTTTCTGGGCTATATGCAGAGACAAATTCCTTATATTTCTCAAAGCTTACCTCTACCTTTTTCCCCATGCGAAAAGAGGCATAATTTTTAATAAAATCTTCATTATAGAGTTTTTCTTCTAAAATCACATAAGCCATTGCATTTAAGAGGGCTAGATCTGTACCAGGTTCAAATCTAAGGTGTATATCAGCAATCCTTGAGGTAGGAGAAACCCTTGGATCAGCATTTATTACTTTAACTGTATCAGGATTATTTAACTTCCTCCTCATTACCCTTCTAAATAATACAGGATGAGCCTCTGCCATATTGCTTCCAATAATAAAGAAACAATTACATTTTTCTATATCCCTATATGCACCAATTGGCTCATCTGCACCAAAAGAAGTAACATAGCCACCAACAGCACTTGCCATACAAAGTCTAGGATTGCCCTCAACATTGTTTGTCTTAAGCCCTGCCCTCATTACCTTTTGGAAAATATAGGTTTCTTCTGTTAAGGCTTGGCCAGAACCATAATAGGCAACAGAGTTATTACCATATGTTTTAACTGCTTTGGCAAATTCCTTTGCAGCAATATCTAATGCTTCATCCCAAGATATTTCTTTAAATGGTTGATTCTTATTGGCACGGTAAAGCGGCTTTTTTAAACGCTCTGGATGAGACATTAATTTATAAAAAAGCATCCCCTTCATACATAAAAAGCCCATGTTGGTTCTTGAATCAGAGACTCCTCTAATTGCAACAGCTCGTCCATTTTTAACTCCAAGCTCAACCCT